>NZ_JAVKPK010000031.1:0-40562 GCF_031461075.1 Methanosarcina baikalica
AGTATTGAATCCATCATTTACCATTATTTTTATATATTGGTAATGATATATGTCGTTCCGTCGCATTGTATAGGTCCTTGCACGAGATAATGGGAAACCCTGACTGTGAGTGTACAGACAACCCCAATGCGGTACATCAATAGTGTGACATTGCCCGGCACGAGGGTAACTGAAAGTGACTGCGGAAAACCAGAGGATGAGCTTTCGGAGTTAGTGCGTCCGGGCTACAGCACTATTCTCTCCTGTTTTCAAAAACTTTCATACGAGTTGCCTGGCCAATAGATACATAAATTCTTTTTGATGTCTGATTAACTTCTCACTATTTTCTGATTATTTCTTTGTTCTAACGGGTTAATTCGTTATTGATTTATAGAATACCTCCAAAAAGATAATACATATGTCATTCGAAGAGGCAATTAAAGACCTGGGCTCCGCTATTATTGTTGATATCGAGGTCACGCCCGGTTCCAGGTCAGTTTCAGTTCCGAGCGGTTATAATGAATGGCGTAAGAGAATTGAAGTAAAGCTGACCAGAAATGCCCAGAAGGGTAAGGCAAATGAACAATTAGTAGAATGCCTTGCCGAACTCTTCGGAATCAGCAGTTCGAACATTTTAATAAGCAGCGGAGCAACAAGCAGTAAGAAGTCTCTACTGATAAAAGGAATTTCTTACAAGCAGGCAGTTTCTATTTTTAGAGCACACTTAATGAAATAAATCCCGGATTTTAAGAAAGGACAGAGTTTTAAGAGTAGTTTTCCGGCTCTTAAGAAGTAAAACTAAGGTTTCGTTACAGTTTCTTAAAATTATAATTAGAAATAGGTTGCAGAACAACGTGGTCAATCTTGATGTTTACAGAAAAAGGCTTGAAAGAATTGAAGAGCTGCTCTCCGAGCTTTCAGAGTATTCCGGAAGGGGAGCAATTATTATTGTGGAAGGAAAAAGAGATATTCTCTCACTTAAAAGGCTTGGGATCGAAGGCAATTTTGAACTTGCAACCAGGCACTCTCTTTTTAATTTCTCGGAGAGAATTGCCGGACTTGGCAGCGAAGTAGTTATATTAACAGATTGGGACAGGCGGGGAGACCTGCTGGCTGTAAAGCTTTCAGAATATTTCGAAAACTTTGGTCTGAAACCCGAGCTTCAGATTCGGAATAAATTGAGGCTTATGTCTCAAAAAGAGATTAAAGACGTGGAAAGCCTGTATACTTACGTCTCCAGGCTGAAATTGAAGACTGGTTCCTGCTTTGAGCAGGACCTTCCGTAAAGGTAAGGTTCGAAAGCTCATCTCCAGAGACTTAATTTAAATATAAAATGAAAAACTTTATAAAAGACACAGAAGAAAGCGCATAAATAAGTCAACTGTTTGTAATCAACTGTTTGTAAATAAGTTAACCGTTTGAGTTAACTGCTGTTTTCATTAATACAAAAAAGAAAAAGTTAGTGTTAATATTTAGCGGATTAATTTTATTCTTTGTGCATGGGATTGGAAGATTCCCCTTTCTCCTGAATTATTTCCATACTTTGTGGGCCCTTTTGGTGATTGAATGTCCGGTCGAATTCTGGATATTTTGGAAACTTACCAGCCAGTTCTTCAAACATTTTGTGTCTTGGACTTATAATAATTATATGAGCAGGAGGATGAATTTTCTTCAGCCTGCTAATTGCCGCCCCTGCGTGATTATTCAATTCAACTAATGCCGCAGAGTTACATTTTGACTTGAGGGATACGCCCATTACACTAACAAGAAGCTCATCAGCATAGTTTGGTTCTATGCACTTTGGAGTTGCTGAAAATTGAATATGTCCGTATCGTTCCAGATCATGTAATGCTATTTTTACTTTATCCGAGTCGTCTGCCCGGACTAATGCGAATGATTTCATTTTTTACACACCACCAATATACTGAAGTTATCCCCATTTCGATATGGATTTACCCCTATAATAATCTTTGTGTATAAGAGATGCTGAACGACCTGGACTTTCAGGACATAAATGGCATCTTAACCGCTTTTACGGTGTTGCAGATAGTCTGAACTCTGGGTCGTAAAATCTTATTTATCTTTACTCTTATGCAAAAGGTCTTCAAAAATTATAGGAGTGCCTTGCAATTTCTTTTTTCAGATGTAGTATGCGCTTCCAGGTAATGGAGTAGCGTATTCTATAGTTATATTCATCGTATATATATTCGTTTTGAAATAATATCTTATTTTTTTATGAACACTTTTTTGATCTTTCCTTTTTACCCTCTGTTTTGTCTAATTTTTAACCGAATTATATTCCCTTTAATAATATTAACTGAAGAAGCTATTTAGTTATATTGTATTATTAATAGGGGCATCCTCTAACTGCTGTCTATTTCTCATCCTTGCGGTTATAATTCACTGGATAATTCCGGCAATATATGCGCTTATTTACCAATTTGTCTCGATTAGATACGGTCCATGTCTAAATTTAACATTAATTACTTAAAATATGGGCTTAAAAAACTTTAAAATTTCACAATTATTTTTTTATATATATGTCTGAATATGAGTTAAGGCAATCTGCTTATATATGTCCTTTCTAGCCAACGCTTCTAATAATCAAAGATCAGGAGATAAGCAGGGACATTAAATGAGCATGAAAATCACGTAGTTTAATACTTTATACAGAAAACTTATACAGAACTAACAAAAAGGAATTTATGGAGTTCAAATAGATTTTTCAGAATCACCTGAATTCCACGTGCCCTAAAAGACATAATAATGTTAGCTTTGAGAATACTTAAGGCTTACTTGATCCGCCTCCTCGGTAATACACAGTAAGATAATGGCTATAAGAAAATTTGGAATAGGAACGCTATTTTAGTAATACTGCTGTTAAGCATGATATTTTTGCCAGCTATGAATGCAACTGATATCAACTTAGTTGTTAAATAAAATAATTCAAGTGACATCTACTGTGCAGAAAAATATATCATCTCTAACCTTTATTCGAATCAAAGTTCTTCAGAAAATTTAACAAAAGCTGAAGGGATTAGAGATAAAATTAAAGCGGAATGAATAGGAAATCAGACTCGATAAATAAATCTGCAAATAAGCTGTTACAACAGGATCAAATGTTGAATCGAAGCCTGAGTATACGTGAAGTTCAGACGCTTTTGGGAAAGGAAACACAAAAACTTCTGGCTTTGAAATAGCTTCTAATATTACCTATATGCTTGGTGCATTCTTTTGTAAGAAAGATAAAAAAGATGAACTATTGCAGATGGTGTGGGAAATCATTATCAAATCTAACCACCCAAACTTTTTGCCAGATTTGAAGGCCACCTGTCCAGTCGTTGGTTTATTAATTGACCCTGCTACCTTTTTTCTATCTCTTTTCAAACCTTACATTCGAAAATTGAAGTCAATAGATAGGTGTTTTTCATATAGTAGAAGATAAGCACACGTCCGTAGCGGGCTTTAAAGAGGACAACAGAATTAAAATATATCAGGATCCCGACTGCTTCAATAAATTCCGTGGCTGGGGCCGTGGCCGCGACTGCTACTGGTAGGGACTGTGACTGCTACTGGTAATAATAACGGTCGAGTCTGAAAGAATTACTGACTATGAAAAGAAAAAGAATGATAGCCATTTTTCAAGGCATGAAGGAAAGATTCCTGAAAAACCGTCTTTTCTGGAACTTATGAATATTTATTCTTACTTTTTTAATACGTTTTAGGAAAATGTTAGCAAATTATCGCAGGTTCTAATGAGAATTTCTACATAAATAGAACTTGGACTTAGCACTTCGTTTATGAAGCTTAATATAGTTTTTACATTTTATATTTATACTCTACAAAAATTTTTGTATAATTCATTGGATCCTGAAAGTGTTAAAGCTCATGTGGATTATTTAAGTCATTTTTTATACGGTTAACTTTTTAAAACGCCTAAATGTCAGTAAATATCAGTAGATCCCTTTATATTTCATTTATTTGCACGTCTGCAGCACAATTAAAAACATTAATTGACTATTAAAAATGTCTGACACGAAAACGAATAGCTTTTCAGAAGTTAGTTTAGAAACTTTATTTCCTATTTGTATAAACCATCCGAGGCACAACTACTTCTATATAACTATCAAGATATTTATTCAAACTTAATAGTTGCAATAAATTACTTATTAAATCCACACTCACTCAAGATTGGGGGTCTAATATGAGTGATAAAGTGAGCCGATATGATAGAGGAAAGGGGTTGATTTACGAATGACCGGAAACGTCATAGAAGTAAATAATCTTGAGTATGCATATGGATCTGTAAAAGCTGTTGACGATATCAGTTTTACTGTAAAACAAGGGGAGATTTTTTCCTTTCTTGGCCCAAATGGGGCGGGCAAGAGTACCGTGATTAATATTCTCACGACACTCCGAAAAATCCAGAAAGGCGAAGCCAGAGTTAACGGGTATGATGTCGCCAAGGAATCAAAATCCGTAAGAAGATCAATAGGTATCGTTTTTCAGATGCTTTGCCTTGATCATGAAATGACCGTATCTGAGAACCTTGAATATCATGGCAAAATCTATTCGATGCCTAAAAAAGAAAGAAAAGAACGTATCGAAGAACTCTTAAAATTGACCGAGCTGGAAGGCAAGAGGGATACCCTGGGAAAAGAACTGAGCGGTGGCATGAAAAGAAGGCTTGAGCTTGCCAGAGGATTAATGACAAAACCTGCAGTCCTCTTCCTTGATGAGCCAACTGTAGGTTTTGATATCCAGACGAGAATGAGAATGTGGGAATATCTTAGAGAAATTAAAAGAGAAGGCACTACCATATTCCTGACAACACACTATATGGAAGAAGCAGATCAGTTGAGCGACAGAATAAGCATAATCGACCATGGGAAAATAATCGTAACCGGAAATGCGGAGGAATTAAAGAATAAACTTGGTAAAGATCTTATTTACCTGGAAACCAGTAACAATAAGATTGCTGCAGAGATTTTAAGGTCACTCAACTCTGTAAAAACCGTAACAGAAGATACAAAGTCCCTGAGAGTCATGATAGGGGAAAATGTTACGCATGTACTCCCTCAAATTATGGAGAAAATACGGGAGGAAGGGATAGATATCACAACTGTAAATATTAAAAAGCCTTCTATGGATGATGTTTTTGTTCATTACACAGGACATGGGTTAAGGGAAGGAGATACAAAGGAGAAATATGAAGAAATGGAAACGGAGGGTGTTTCTGAATGAGCTTTGAATTTCGTGCCATATACTGGAGAGAGATGCTTAAATTTTTCAGATTCAAATCAGTACTCTTCAGTTCACTGATTCAGCCTGTAATGTGGCTGGCGTTCTTTGGGCTTGCGATGTCACATAGCTTTGACCAACTGACTTCACTTATTCCAGATATACCCGGTGTTCCTAAAGTAGATTACCTTTCCTACATGGGTGCAGGAATAATTGCAATGGATGTGCTGTTCAGCAGCCTATTTGGGGGAACTACCCTCATGTTTGACAAAAAATTCAGCCTTTTGAGGGAAACTCTCGCAAGTCCTGTTCCAAGATCTCATATAATTTTCGGTATCGGACTTTCCGGTGTGACTAAAGCTTTTATTCAAACATTCATAATAATAGGATTCGGCAAACTTATAGGAATGGACTTCTTTAAGGGATACACCCTTACTGAAACTTTTATCGCATTTTCAGGCATAATGTTACTGGTGGCAATTTTTTCTTTAGGCTTCCTTTTCCTGTCAGGTTCTATTGCAATCACCATTGAAAATCCGGAAGGAATGCAGTCCATTCTTACTCTGCTTAGCATGCCTCTTTTCTTTGTAAGTAACGCCCTTTATCCTATTGATGCCTTTCCTGCTGTCCTCAAGTTTCTCTCGATGTTTAACCCGCTCACCCTTCTGGCAGATGGGATCCGCTATTTTGCTTTAGGGTCTAATTTCTCTGTGATGGGAAACCACTATATTTATACCACAGCCGATATCAGCGTATCTTTCCTGGGCCTCATTTTCTTTGCCCTTGCAATGCTATCTGCTGCTATGTGGAGGTTTAATAAGGTGAATATATAAGTTAATCTGTAACTACTCAGGTAACATTTGAAATACTACAATTTTTCCTCTTCTCGAGGAAAAATTGCATATAAATTGAATCTTATTTTGATCTTTAAAATCAAAACAGCAGAAACAGCAGTAAACCTCCTTCTACTGATTTTTTACTGAAAGAAAAACCCAATCCAAAGAGTCGCCGTAAAAAGAGTGGCAAAAATCTGGGGGTCAAGACGGTCATCCCGGATCTATTCTCGACAGAGTTAATGATCCTGATTAGGTATAGATCATTCTTTGAACTGCTGTAAAGAATGTGGACATAATCTTGAGCATACCGAAATCAAATCTTATGAGAGAAGACAGATTTTTGACATTCCTCCTGTAAGTCTTATTGTTACAGAGCATAGAAATCAGATTAAGACCGGTCCTCACTGCGGGGTCCTTTTTGCCTAGCGAATGTTTTCTCCAGATACGCTTCCCAATCGTCATCGAACTTTCCTTTATAGTTATCTACCCATTCTTTTGGAACATGATGGAGAGCATGCATGGCTCCTGCATAAGTACATGAAAAAAGGCTTGTTGGGTGTGACCTGCTTGGCGTCAGCGACTAACTGGATAGCTCTGTCCGTCAGATCCTCATTCAGGGTGTAGCCTCCTTCGGGATTTTTGGGAAGATTTGCAAAGTAATCATAGTAAACCAATTAAGGTAATGTAAGCTTTGCCTCTCAAAAAGCCGTAGAAGCGCTCAAAACCCCTTCTCAAAGGTCATCGACCATAAGTAACCATGCTGCAGAAGTGTCTCTGACAAAAAAAGCCATTCTCAAAAGATATATTGCCGTTATAGCCTGGATAGCCAGTTGAGCCCTTGGTAATGCAGACTATATTGTTCAAATGATGGTTTCGGCCAGTAATCATGCATGAACGGATAGGGAATCAAAGCTCAGTCATATGCATATAGTATATCAAGGCCTCCCGCAACCAGGCCATTCAGGTTGGGTGTTTGGATAGGGCTACCATAGCACCCAAATTGTCCAAAGCCTGTATCATCAAGTATAGGACTTACGCGGTTGAACTCAGAAAGCAATAGCATTAAACCCTTAACTGTATAAAACACTAAACCAGTCACAACGTCGAATATTCTTGGTTTTGTGCTTCAAGTGCGTAAGTCCTAAAGTATAATGAACAGAACGTTGGAAGCATTCTCTTTGGCGCCCTGGGTTCCGGTAAGGCTGGTTCTGACCGGTCTGCAGCGTCCTATCACACCTGGGAAAGTAGTGCCTTGTTTCTGTTCTTTCGATGGCATATATGTCTCTCCAATCGCTGGCTATACTTTTGAAGAGCTCTGGAGACAAAGGCAAATTGGAAAAGAAACTGCGCTCCTGCCAGCCGTTTGTTTTATTTAAAATTCGCAATTTCCTTGCCTGATTATCGATTCCGAAAAACTAATGTGGGTTCCAGAGAGGTAACTCTCTGGTGGAACCTGATTAATCGACTGAGTTTGTTCTTCTGCAAAGGCTGTACGCAGCTTATTTTCTTCTTCCTTGGATAGATTGGAAGCAATGAGTTCAAACTTGAACTGTTTCATGGCTTCGAAGACCTTATCCTTCACTGCATCAGTGGTCAGCAAAAAGAGGGCTGACGTACCTTCAGTTACTTTGCTGCGGACAGACTTGATAAAATCATCATTAATTCCTACATCAGCCATTGAACCGGTCAGGGACCCCATTGCGGCCCCAACGACCAGATCAAATATAGGAACAAAGAAGATGATGCCAAATAGCATGCCCCAAAAAGCGCCACTCATTGCACCTGCACCTGCTAAATTGTGCAATTGCTTTGTTTTTGGCTTCTTTTCTCCTTCAGGCTAGGTAACTACGGCTGCATCATGCAGGTTAATCAGGTTTTTCTTGCTTAAATCCTCAATAACGTCAGGTGCATTTTCTGCATCTAAAGCGTTTTCAAACTTCAGAACTGTTAAAGTTGCCATTACTCAAACTCCTTTTCTGCTTTCAAATTTATTTCTTGGTTTATCGTGCAAGACCGCCGATCAAGACGAAACTTTATTGTAACTTCCGTTTTGTAATTTTCAACTGGAAAATTTTTGACTACAATCTATCAAAAATCCAGAAAAAACATAAAGAGCCTCAATCTTAAATTATATATTAAAAAACTATATTAATAAAATAGGACTTACGCAGTTGAACAGAAAAACAGCAACACTAAATACTTAACTGTCTAAATCCTACTAATTCCGGTGATGCTGCTCGTACTTGATTTGGTACTTCAAGTGCGTAAGTCCTATAAAATATATTCTTTAACTAAATATAATTAAGAATCCAAGAAAATCAAAAGCTGAAAACGACTTTTAGGAGATCAATTTCCTGATTTTACGGTTAAATTGTAGCCGACGGAGCAACCGCAGTCCTCATGGATATAGGCATTGTGCCTGAAGTCATCTGCACCTACCTTGACGGTAGTTCCGAAGCTGACATTGAAAACGAAATTCTCGCCTGTTAAAAGGGCTAAATAGTCCTGATCCCTGTCCACGGAGACAATATTGATAAGCTCGAAAAATATGCGTCCTGTTTTAAACTCTTTATTGCAACTACTCAGGCAAGACCTTTTGATAAGGTGTACAATTTCGGTGGATTCAGCGGTGGAGACAGATACTTTTTTTATCCAGGGAATTTGGAGCTAAATTAATTAAGCTAGAAGGTTTTGATTTTGAAGATAACGATGTAAACTCGACCAAGAAAAATAAATTAAAATGGGCAAAGAAATTGATAGGGATTGCAGATTTTTAAAATTCAAACAATCCAATTAAAGATCTTATATACATAACTAATTGACAAGTTATTCTATTTTAATTTACTATCCGGATCTAAAAACTTTTCCTGTTGAATAGTCGCCCTTTATATGGATATTTTACTCAGAACGGAAAAGACTGAAGTGAAGAAGTTTAAAAATAAAAAGAGTTACGCAACTTTTTCAACTAAATGCGCATCTTTTAAGGTTTTAAATCGTATTTAAGCAGGAAATATAGCTTATAACTATTATTGAGAGTATATTTTTTGGTTAAATATTGAATTACAGATTTTTATTCCTGATTTATTGAGAGCTTTAATAGAATTAGGAATTGTAGAATAAATGTAAAAGTAAGCTTGTTTTATTGACAGAGGGTTTACTCAGTTTTTCAAAGTCTATTAATATTAAGAAACAGTTATTCTATATCTTTTATATAATTCTAAATTATATTATAATCATGCTTTCATGGCAGAAGTGTTCCTCTTCAGATGGAAATAAGTAATTCGAATAATTTCTAAAAAAATTGCCATGAGAGTATGATTGGGGGTGGATGAAGAAATTTGATTAGAGTCGCAATTCTCCATAGTATAACACTAGGGTATGCAATTCTCTAATCTTTGAAAGTCCACCTTCTACAACACTCAAAAAATCTAAAATAACATCGCAAAATTCTGGAGGTAAATATAATGTGGTGGAATAACTGTGGCTGGGGCGGCTGTGGTGGCTGGGGCCGCTGGGGCCGCTGGGGTCGTTGCGGCGGCTGGAACGATTGGTGCTAAGAGTAATCGCTAAGCCAATCGCTGAACCCAAGAATACGGAGTATGAATGAAATAACATAATAGCCATCAATTCAAAACCAGGAAGACAATTTCGGATTAATTGTCTCGTCTTGAATTGATGGCTATATACTTTATTACCTGGGAATTAGCAACTGCAAGCCTCATGTGTTTGAAGGCGAACGGTTTCTATTCAGTATAATTTGGATGCACTGAATTGACGAATTCTCAAATTTATTTATAGGTAAAATCGAAAATTCGCCTCTCATAATTAGCCATTTATAAAAATAGGAGTTACTTTTAAAGGAACAACTAACTTTGAAAAAGAATAAATATGAATAATTAACTTTTAAACAAAGTAACTAAAGCGTCGAAGTTTAAAAACAAAATGAGTAGTACTATTTTTTTCGGCTAAATACACCTTTTTTGAGCCTTCAAATCGATTATAATTGGAAAATATAGTATATTTATATCATAAGGGTTTTATTTTTGCCTAAATATCAAATTGCAGTTTAGAACTCCTTATTTTATTGGGATATTAACAAATAAAATTTGTAAATTAAATATAAATTAAATGTAATTTGTTAGTGTATAGTTTACCTGATTTTTCAATGACTATTTAATGTTAAGAATTTATTATTCTATTGTATTTATATAATTTATTATTATAATAATTATCTGTACTTCTGGCAATTTAAGTCAGATCCGTTTCTCTATATATTGAAGTAGATAAGCGTAATTGTCAGGAGTAATAATGGACTTCGGAGTTGATAACAAATTTAATTAGAGAATCGTATGCATTCGTGTATACGTTGGTAATTGCGCATTCTTAATCCTACACTCTGGTAAATTGCGCACTCTAATTTTATCTTCTCCTATATGCAAAAAGAGTAGAAAAGACGTACGAAATGAATAATTTAAAAAAACAATAGTAAGTATACAACAAACGTGGAGGTAAATACTATGGGAGGATTTGGAGGATTTCCATTCTTAAGAGGAAGAGACGGATTTGATGGCGGCTGTGGCGGAGGCTGTGGCGGAGGCTGTGGCGGAGGCTTCGGAGGCTGTGGCGGATTTGATGGCGGCTGGGGAGGAGGCTGTGGAGGCGGCTTCCGCGACAGGGTCAAGACCAAGTTCTTTAACATCCGCGGCTGTGTATCAGAACGCTGTGGTGGCGGTAGGGGCGGCTGGTGGGACTAAGCGAGTTTAGGCAGTGATTCCAATCGCTGCTGCTGACTATCCACCACAAACTAAGCTGTTTAGATAGAAATCGTCTGTCTAAATAGTGGAGAATAAAAAATAAACTACACATTTAAAAACAGTCTATAAAATGTAGAACCGATGACGACTCATTCGCACAGTCCTTCGCCGGACTACAGAAGCAGGACTAAAATTGACCGGCATCCATTTAAAAAGGCCAGCGAATGAGCCTCATCTCATTTTATTATTATCTAGGACTAAAGTAGTTTTACTGAAAAACAGTACAATAGAAATTCAAACTATTTAAATCAGAATATTTATATCACATCCAAAACGGAAGGGCACGGGAAAACTCGTTCCACGCTTTATAACCACTGAAAACACCGAAAGCACAGAATAATTGTGCCTTTGCTTCCTTAA
This sequence comes from Methanosarcina baikalica, assembly GCF_031461075.1. Taxonomy (NCBI): domain Archaea; kingdom Methanobacteriati; phylum Methanobacteriota; class Methanomicrobia; order Methanosarcinales; family Methanosarcinaceae; genus Methanosarcina; species Methanosarcina baikalica. Next base: position 11,231 of record NZ_JAVKPK010000031.1, read on the forward strand.
TTCCATGTTTTTCTTGCTTTTTTCATGTTGATTTGGTTAAGGTGCAAAACGCCAAAAAGTGTTATTTTTTATGCTATTTTCTTTAAGAATTGTGTTGGAAAATCGCTATACCTGGTATTCGAAGTTGTGCATAAAATTCGTTAAACGATGACCAATAGTGCTTTTTTTGACAGCTATTGGCTAAAGAGGTATATTCTATAAATGATAATATTCATCAAGGAAGCCTATTACATATTGCTAATTTGAACAAACGTATTCTGGAATTGTTTTCATGTCTGATTAAAGAGTTAAGCTTATCAAAGGTTACTTTAGAGTCTTTTTAATTTTTTCTGGATCTTCTTCAATTTTGAAAAAATCAAGAAATTTCATTATAATTTGAGTAAACTAATCTACTCATTTTGAGAAAGTTTATTTATTGATGCAAGAACTTATATAATTTTTTTTGTTACATACCCTATTTTTATGTAGATTTTCATCAGCTACCGCTATAGGAATTCCATTTTAAATTGAAGAGTTATTTTTTTTCTTCTACCTTTATCCATATTGGAATCTTGCCCTCATTAAAGGTGAGAATCCTCTCCATTTTCCAGTACTGAAACACCTTTTGTTGAAATAAGTAAACAAATTGTAACAGAAATTAGTTAGCCCACTATCAGTTTTGAATGATCTTGCTTTGTCTACGATATCACTTATCAAGGAAAAGACTTGTTCCATTGTATTATCCGTTTCTGGTGTGAAACCTTTTTTCAAGAAGTTTACATTCTTCTTGAAAATCTCTTCTGCATAAGAAATCGCTTTTCGAGACGCTTCTGAAAGTTCCAGATTATAGTCCAATTCTCGTATCTTTTGAAAACATACAACAGCACTGACAACAGTATCCGAACGTATTAATTGACATATTTCATTGTACACAAGCTCATCATTTTCGGGAATATTTTTGGTAGATCTGAATTCTTCAATATATCTCTTGCTAACGTTTTTCAATTGATGGAACACGCAAAAGGAGTGAGCTACTTCAGGGAAGACACTTTTTACAGCTCCAATGATTGCTTTATCTTCATCAGAGACGATCCTTTGTATTTTACCTTCAGGAAATCGGTTTTTTATTCGTATGAAAAGAGGTATCAGAGCTTCAATTGTTGGTAATCTGTCAGTTATCTCAAAATCCAAAACGACCTTTTCTTTTGTGGCGATAACGTAAACAGATTTATATCGCATCTTTTTCCATTCTTTTTCTGAAATTTCTCTTCCCAACAGAGCTTCAAACTTTGTTTTCCACCCTTTCTTGATCCAATCTCCATCAACATACAATGTTCTGTCAAAAGCAATATTTTGATCTAAAAGTTCTTGCTTTGAAAGCTCTGCTTGTTGTTGCTCATATAACCATAGTGAAGTTGCACAAGGAGCTCTTCCACAGAAATCAGTAAATCCTTCTTATGTTTCTCCAATTTTTCGAGAATTGTTTAGACTGCATCGCCCATCGTATCTAACAGACATTTGTTTTTCATAGAACTCATAACTGTAATTTGCAGAACCAGGAACACCAATAATCTGATCATGGAAATGTTTCTTACAAGAAAAACAAGTCCAGTATGTAACATCGCGAGCTATAGTACCGTGACTTGATAAAATAAAACGAGTGTAGTGAGAGTTTACATGTAATTTACTTCCACAATCATCACAATGAGTAGGAGAATATACAAAGAACATAGGGTAGTATCGATTTTCAACCAAAACCTTTGGTAAAGGAATTATTATTTTTCCGTCAACAACCGTTTTTGCCATTGATTTGTCTATTGCGAGGTTCCCTTTTACCATTCACAACTATATTATATCAATATAATTAAAATTTTATTGTTTTGCATGATATGAGAGAAAGTCTGAAGACCAGAAAATAATAAAAAGTCTCGCTTATCAAAGGTTACTTTACGATCAATAACAATTTGTTCTTTCCCCACCATAAGAGAATCTAAGAATTAATATATGTAATACGTTGCGTCAGGAACTATAGTTTCTGGATACTCAATTACTGATTTTAATTAGATTAAAGACCATAACTCCGGTAAATTTAAAATGAGGAAATATTTAAACAAAATTTGTGCTGCAGGAATAGATCCGCCAGATAAAATTAGCTGAAGTTTACCTGTCAATTTATATTATTTAAGCTAAAAAATTATTCAATTAAATGGTATCTTTTATTTAGAACCTTGCTGTATCATATACCGAAACAGTGTACAAAAAAGATATTGCAGAACTGTCTGTACTCTTTTTTCGTCCATACCTGCTTTCTACATTTAGCGGGGAGACTTAACACCTCTTTCGAATTATGAATATACCTCTGAATATTTAATGAGAAATTTTAATGAGAAATTAATCTTTAGGAATGATTGATAAATAACTTCAATTTTTCACTTTGGTAATGGCCCATATAATTCCATTTCATAAATAACCATCAAATACAATACCGGTGCAAAATAATTGAAATTAAATTTTCGTCATTCCTTAGTTCTATTTCAATACCCAGTTTTATTTCAATACCATAATTCAATAATAAGGCTCATTATTTATGTCCCGGTACCGAATTAACACTGAGTCCCGTGTATTTTATTGGTACAATTAAATAAGTTTGGCTGTTCAGCTGCCGAATTGGGATATTTGGAAGTTATTACACAAGACGGTGATCATATGGCTGAAGATATCAGAACCAAAGTAATAAAGGCAAAAAAAGCCTCAATTGAGCTTTCTAGCGTGAGTACGGAAGTAAAAAACAGAGCACTTGAGGCTATGGCTAACGCTCTGGATAAAGAGAGGAAAGCGATTCTGGATGCAAATTCAAAGGATCTTGAATATGCAGTGGAACTGGAAAAAAAAGGGAAGCTTACTCAGGCTCTTGTAGACAGGCTTAAGGTAAGCGACTCGAAAGTCGATGGAATGATCGCAGGAATCAGAGATGTAATTAAGCTCAGGGACCCTGTAGGAGATACCCTCTCTACCCTTGAATTGGACAAAGACCTTATACTCTACCAGGTAAGCTGTCCAATCGGCCTTATAGGGGTTATCTTTGAATCCCGACCCGACGTAGTACCTCAGGTCATGTCCCTTTGCCTGAAGAGCGGAAATGCGACCATTTTCAAAGGCGGAAGCGAGGCCAGAGAGTCCAACCGCGCTATTTTCAATATTCTTGTAAAAGCCATTGAATCCACAAAGGGCATGCCCAGCGGTGCTTTCCAGCTCATGGAAACCAGGGAAGAGGTAATGGACCTTTTAAGCCTTGACGCCTATATCGACCTTCTTATTCCCAGGGGTTCTAATGAGTTTGTCAAATTTATCCAGGAAAATACGAAAATCCCGGTGCTCGGACACACTAGCGGGATCTGCCATATCTACGTGGACGAGTATGGATATCTCGATACAGCCTGGAAGGTCTGCTTCGATGCCAAAGTGCAGTATCCTGCCGTATGCAATGCCATCGAAACCCTCCTCGTGAACCGCAAGATTGCAGATGCTTTCCTGCCGAAGATGGCTGAAATGTACCTCGGAGCAGGGGTTGAACTTCGTTGCGATGAGGACAGCTACTCCCTGCTTGAAAAAAGAGGACTTTCTCCTCTCGCAAAGGCTACTGAAGAGGACTGGAGTCTTGAGTACAATGACCTCATCCTTTCGATAAAGCTCGTTGATAATATAAAGGAAGCCATTGACCACATCAACACTTTCGGTTCCCACCACACCGATGGGATAATAACTGAAAATGCCTCAAGGAGAAAAGAGTTCATAGGGCTTATTGACTCTTCAAGCGTTATGGTAAATGCTTCAACCCGTTTTGCGGACGGCTACCGTTATGGGAAAGGCGCTGAAGTCGGAATTAGCACGAATAAGATCCATTCACGCGGGCCTGTAGGAATGGAAGGTCTACTGATCTACAAATACATCCTGCTGGGAAAAGGGCAGGTCGTTGCAGATTATGCAGGAGATGATGCAAAGCCCTATACCCACAGAAAACTTGACCTTAAGTTTGAAGACGTGAATTAAAACATTGCTGACTATTCATGATATCTTTATATATTCGAATTGAAATACCACCGCAAATTGAGTGCAAATGATGGAAATCCGAATTGCGGCTACCGATCATTTTAGCCGCACTTCCAAAATACTCCCCGAGGCATTGTGATTGACAGATAGAAAACAATTTCTCAATGATATTAATAAAATTGTTATCAAAATCGGTACTTCCTCGATTACAAAACAGGGCTGTGACAGTACAAAGGAAAATTGCAGCATTGATCCGACCTTTATGGAAAGCATCGCTGCCCAGGTATCCGAGCTTCGAAGGCGTGGAAAAGAAGTAATTCTGGTAAGTTCGGGGGCAATAGGCGTAGGCCTCCACGAACTGGGCATTGCTCCCAAACCCCGTGAAATCCCCCTAAGGCAGGCAGCGGCAGCTGTCGGACAGAGCATCCTGATGCAGTACTGGAGCGAAGCTTTTTCAAAGTACGGAATGAAAGTTGCTCAGATTCTTCTTACCTATGAATTCTATTCGGACCGGGTATCCTACCTGAACCTCAGGAACAGCATCTCCACCCTTCTGGAATATGGAGTAGTTCCTATAATAAACGAAAACGACTGTACCTGTACAAATGAAATTGAAGCGATTTTCGGAGACAACGATAAGCTTTCTGCAATGGTTGCAAGCAAAATCGATGCCGATCTCCTGATTATTCTTTCGGATATCGACGGTCTTTTTGACAGGAACCCAAAGACACATAGTAATGCCAGGCTCCTATCTCTTGTGGAAAAAATCACACCTGAAATAGAAAGTTATGGTGGTGATCCTACAAGCTTCAAGGGTGTAGGGGGAATGAGAACTAAGATAAAAGCTGCAAAGATCTGCAGCATGGCAGGCTGCTATGTATTGATTGCAAACAGCGAAATTGAGGATGTGATCCTGAAGATCCTTTCCGGGGAAGAAATCGGAACCTTTTTCCTGGCTGAAAGGCATATCCAGAAGAATCGTGCCCGTTGGATAATTCTGGCAAGGGCATCAGGCACTGTCCATGTGGATGCAGGGGCAAAAGCTGCGGTTCTCGGGAAAAACAGCCTTCTTCCTGCAGGTATTGTAGAGGTTGAAGGAAGTTTTGACAGGGGGGACGTGGTTAGACTCGAGTGTGAAGGCAGGGTCTTTGCGAAAGGAATTACAGACTACACCTCTGAGGAACTTATTAAAATAAAAGGAGCCCATACAAACGAAATTGAGAGTATTTTGGGCTATAACAACTACGGTAATGTTATAAAAAAAGAAAATATCGGCATACTGGAAGAATTAAATTAAATATATATAATTAAATATCTCGGATTTCTGAAGGGTTCTAATTAACTTCTTCTGATCTGGAATAGACTCTGAGTCTGTTAAGTTCTTTAAAATTATTCGACAATTAATAGCAGTTAGCTTTGAGGCAAATGCCTCTTGATATCATACTTATCTTGGAAATTAGGAGATTTAAATATGGAAAACCGAAAAATAGGATTTATCGGAGCAGGAAAAATGGGTTCTGCTCTAATGCAGGGCATTATTAAAGCTGGAATTGTAAACTCTGAAAATATTAGTGCAAGCGATGTGTACGAGCCTTTTTTGAAAGAACTGAAGACAAAGCTGGGTATCCAGGTATCGACCGACAATGCTATTATTGTCCAGGCATCCGATATCCTTATCCTTGCAGTGAAACCCCAGACTTTGGGTTCGGTGCTTGCAAATCTTAAGACTTACATAACTTCCGATAAACTTGTAATATCAATTGCAGCTGGTGTGCCTCTCTCTACCTATGAGGATGCCCTCCCCGAAAGCACCAGAGTTGTACGTGTGATGCCTAATATAGCAGCCACAGTTTCGGAAGCAGCTTCAGCAATTTCTCCAGGCAAAAACGCAACCTCAGAAGACTTGAGAGCTGCACTTGCAATATTCTCTGCAGTTGGCACTGCAGTTCAGGTGCCTGAGTCTCTCATGGATGCTGTGACAGGTCTTTCAGGCAGCGGGCCTGCATTCATCTTTCCGGTGATTGAGGCAATGGCTGATGGGGCTGTGCTTGAAGGAATGGACAGAAAAAGTGCCCTTACTCTGGCAGCCCAGACTGTACTCGGGGCTGCAAAAATGGTACTTGAGACAGGTATGCATCCCGGAGAACTCAAAGATATGGTAACTTCTCCTGCGGGGACTACCATTCAGGGCATTCACGCTCTTGAAGAAGCAGGCATTAGGGCTGCATTTATGAATGCGGTTATAAGGGCAAGTGAGCGCTCAAAAGAACTCGGAAAAAAGTAAATTTTTTCCATTCTTATATTTTTAATTTTTACATGTGTTATCGTGAATTTATCCGGATGTAGCTCTATTTTAAGATAATCTTCTCTTTTTGTATTTCGGTTTTATCCAGATCTTCTCTTCAATTTCATACTTTAATGAGCATTTATTACAAATCCTGGGTAAATTCCATATATAAGTTTTCCCTATCTTATTTTTGCATTAAATTAACACTGAGCACTTAGAGTTGAAGATATAGGGTATATTTTTTTTAATTTAAGAGTTTTCAGGATAAGCTTAATTAAAAAAGTAAATTTTTATATTCTCTTGCTTATTTCTTGCTTTCCTTTTTCAGGCACAAAAACCAGTCAAGACAATAATTTCCTTCTTCGATATTTCCAAGCCTTTCTTTTACTGCCTCCATCGAGCTGGGTGCAGGAATTATAACATCATCTCCTGGTTGCCAGTTAGCCGGGGTTGCAACTTTTTCGGCTTCATTTTTCTGCAGGGCAATTACGAGCCTCTTGATTTCCTGCATATTTCTTCCGGTTGATAAAGGATAATAAATCATTGCCCTAATTTTTGCCTCGGGATCTATAATAAATACTGCCCTTACTGCCTGGGTTGTTGATGCGTTTGGCTGAACCATGCCGTATTTCTTCGCAACGTCCATTTTCAGGTCAGCTATCAACGGGAACTTGACCTCTACGTTTTTCATTCCATTGTACTCGATTTTTTCCTCAATCCTTTTGAGCCAGGCAATATGGGAGAAAACGCTATCTATCGAAAGTCCTATGAGTTCTGTATTCATTTCTCTGAATTCTTCCTGCATATTCGCAAATGTCATGAATTCAGTAGTACATACAGGTGTAAAATCTGCAGGATGGCTGAAGAGTATTACCCATTTGCCTTTATAATCTTCTGGAAAATTAATTTGTCCCTGAGTCGTAACTGCTGTAAACGAGGGCGCATCGTCTCCTATCAGAGGCATATGTATCTGTTCATACTCGGTTTCTACCATATTCTCACCTATTTTTAAAGACCATGTCGTTTTTTTCAGTATTGAGAATTTTATTCCGATCTCTATAAAACTATCTTATAGTTATTCTATTATCTTATAGTTATTCTATTTTTATATTCATTCCGAAAAGCGGACAAAATGTTTCTATTGTTCGAGGCCCTGCTTTTAAACGTCATTATTTTCTATAATTTATTTTTTTAAAGCATATATATTATGCATCTCTTTTTGAGCTATTTTTCCATTATAAACTCTTGTTCTTCTTTATCGAGTCTTTTAAAAACTTCTTCTAAAGATCCTCACTTTCTAACTTCTTATTTTTTAAAAAGGAGTCTCCTGCGCCTTTCTTCTAGAAAGTAATTTATGCTGGAAATCCTTTCTTATATGGGGGTTAAATGAGGGAGTTTGTTCGGCCAAAGGTCGTGGTTAGTAAATGCCTTGAGTTTGATCACTGCCGATATAACGGGGATATGATAAGCAGTCCGATCGTGGCAAAGCTTAAGGAGCATGTTGATTTCTTGCCTGTTTGTGCGGAAGTGGAGATAGGGCTTGGTATTCCAAGAAGTCCGGTGAGAATAATTCTTGACAACGGAGAACACCGGCTGGTTCAGCCTGTAAGTGGTAAGGATGTAACTGAGGATATGAAGGCCTTTTGTACTAAATTTCTTGATTCGGTAGGAGAAGTTGACGGTTTTATCCTGAAATTCAGGTCTCCTTCCTGTGGATTTAAGGACATCAAAGTTTACCCTTCTATTGGCAAGTCAGGGGCAATTGAGAAAACTTCAGGATATTTCGGGGGAGCAGTCCTGAAAAAATATCCTTTCCTTCCCGTCGAGGATGAAGGAAGGCTCAAAAACTCTCGCATAAAAGAGCATTTTTTGACAAAGCTCTTTGTACTTGCTGCTTTTCGGAAAGTAAAGTCCGAAGGTAGCATGAAGGATCTTGTAAGGTTTCATACTGACAATAAGTATCTTCTCATGGCTTATAGCCAGGCAGAACTTCGGAAACTGGGAGCAATTGTTGCAAATAAAGAAAAAAAACCCTTTAAGGGACTGATTTCCGATTACGAAGGACACCTTTACAATGCTTTCACCAAATCTCCAAGATACACTTCGAGCATTAACGTGCTCATGCATGCTCTCGGGCATTTTTCAGAGAATCTTTCGAACGGGGAAAAAGCCTTGTTTTTTGACTGGATTCAGAAGTACAGGGAGGGGAAAACCTCTCTTTGTCCGGCAATAAATACAATCCGGTCATGGATAGTGCGCTTTGAGGATCAATACCTTATGCATCAGACCTTTTTTGAACCCTATCCTGAAGGGCTGATAGAAGTAGACCCGATAAACTCTCACTTGAGGGAAGATCTCTGGAAATGAGTCTCATAGATATGCAATTCTGGATGGGGGATAATTTATGAAAAGTGTAACCAATTTTCTTTGTTTCGTTTTTCTCATTTATCTGGCCGAATTTCTCTTCTCCTGGTCTTCTCCTGAAGCTTCGGGGGATTCCGGTATAGCAGATGATCTGGGGGAGAATTTTGTCGGAATAGATATCGTAAATTCTGAGCCTTGTAATGTCTCGATTACAGAGGAGTCAATTACTTCTGGAAAACCGTCCCGAACTTACTCATGGAATTACGAAGGCTCAAGCTGCCATCTTACTCTGCCTCTTGACGATGAGCTCTATGATAACTATAAATCCAGGACCCGAAACAGGGACTATGACCTGTTTGCTTCAGATCCTTCCGACGACTGGTTAATTAAAAATATTTCAGATACTTTACTATCTCTTTCAAAAGATTGCGAGGTTGAAGAGAGCAAAGTTCCAGCTTTTTGTATCTCGTTTGTCCAGTCCTTAAATTACACTTCGGATCTCGCAAGTTCGGGTTACGACCAGTACCCCCGTTTCCCTTATGAAACTCTATATATAAGCGGCGGGGACTGTGAAGATACTTCAATTCTCTGCGTTGCAATTCTTCAGGAGATGGGTTATGATGCTGTACTTCTGGAACTCCCTGGGCATATGGCTCTCGGGATAAAGTGCGATCCTGAACAAAAATGCAAAAGTTTCGAGTACAAAGGCAGCGATTACTACTATGTGGAGACCACAGGCAGGAACTGGCAGATAGGAGAAATTCCTGACGAATATGCAGGCCAGCCTGTACAGGTCATTCCTGTCTACAGGAGACCCATGATTAATCTTGACTTCAAAGCCAAATGTGAATACTCAAAAAAAGAAGGAGCTGTGAATATTAATGTCACTGTAAGAAACGTGGGCTCTCAGATAGCTGAAAATACAACTGTTTACGTTGCCCTTCAGGCTGCAGATGAAACTACTGTGTGGGATGAAGTTGAAAGTTCTCCCATAAAGGTTGAGCCGGAAGAAATTTACAATTATACTGCAAAAAGTCTTATTGTTCCTGCAGGGGAAAGCTTCAGGATATATGTGCGGGCATCCGGGGAGGACATGGTATCCGAAAACCTAACCAGCGAGTGGGTTAAAATCTGAGAACTCCCATGTCTGATGCGGCTTTATGAGAAGAGAAGATGTTGAAGAAAAAATTAGCTCATACCTGCAAACACACAGGGATTTGCGATAAAATCCGTAATCCCCAGAGTTACTTATAAATCGTATATAAGCAATCTATTATGTGGCTTATTAAGTCGCTTTACAATTAGGAGTGGTGAAATGAATAAACTGTATAGATCAAAGAAGAATAAGATTATTGCAGGCATATGTGGTGGGATAAGCGAATACTTTAAAATTGACCCTACACTTGTAAGGCTTTTATGGTTACTCGTTTCTGTAATGAGCGTGGGAGCCGGCCTGGTTGCTTATATTATAGCATGGATTATAATTCCTGAGGAACCCTGAGGCTTCTCTGAGGAAATATAATTTTTTCTTCCCACAGCGATCCTGTAGCAAAGTTCACGAATAATGCTCCCGAATTACTTCGGGAGGTTCACTATTTAATGATAACTTATCTATTTTACTGGTTGAAAAGCTGGTCTATAAACCATTCGGGATCGAACTTTTTCAAATCCTCGTAGCCTTGCCCCATCCCGAAAAACAGAATCGGCTTGCCTGTGATATAAGCTATGGATATTGCAGCTCCTCCTTTGGCATCCGCATCGATTTTTGTCAGAATTGATCCGTCAATTGGCACAGCTTCATTGAACTGGGCAGCCCTTTCGACTGCATCGTTCCCTGCGACGGCTTCATCTACAAAAATTATGAGGTCCGGAGTGCTTACCCTGCAGATTTTTTCCATCTGTGACATAAGGTTCAGGTTTGTATGCATACGGCCTGCAGTGTCTGAGAGCACGAAATCTATTTTATGGGATTTAGCGTACTGGACGGCATCGTAAATGACTGCAGCAGGATCTGCTCCAGGCTGATGCTTGATCATTTTTACTCCGAGCCTGCTTGCATGAATCCCAAGCTGGTCAATGGCACCTGCCCTGAAGGTATCTCCTGCAGCCAAAACGACTGAGTAATCCGACTTAAGCAGCCTGTGCGTCATTTTTGCAATAGATGTCGTTTTTCCTGTTCCGTTAATTCCAACAAAGACAATATGGACAGGTCTTTCTTTGTTTTTCACATACTCGTCAAAATCAAAGGTATTCGCAGACACCACATCAAGAATTGCTTTTTTCAAGGCTGCCTCTACGATTTCTCCGGTATTGCTGCCAATATGCTTTGTGGTGCCTGTAAGCTGTTTTTTCACGGATTCTACAATTGCCTCGGAGACTGAGAGGGCAAGGTCGCTTTCAAGAAGGCCCATTTCAAGTTCCCAGAGAGGCTCTTCAAGGTCTTTATTGTCCAGATAGACTTCTCTATTAAAGACCAGGGCTTTTGCTTTCTGTGCAAATCCAATCTTCGAGACCTTTTTGAAAAAAGATTTTTTCTCTTCAGGTACTTTCTCTTCTTCAGGCTCGCTCTCTGCCACCTTCTTTCTCTCTTCAAGTTTTTTCCTGTATTCTGCCTTTTTCCTGTCTTCTGTCCCTACAGTTTCAGGCGAAGCCATTGCAGGTTTGATTTCTACAAGTTCTACTTCGGGATTTTCCTCATCAAGAGAAGTTTCTAAAGCTTTTTCTTCTAGATAGGGCTCAATCTCCTCTTCAAAGTCCTCTTCTGCCTCAGGTGCAGGTTCAACTATCGGTTCAATAGCTGTAGCTTTATCGTCAATAGTTCTGCTGAGCGCCTTTTTAAAACTCCCAAGTTTCTCTTTGAATTTGTTAAACACAGGATCCATCCCAAAGAAATTCAGTAAAAATAGTAATTAAAATTAATTTAAAGTAAATGATTTCTTCCCAAATGGGTTTTTGAATTCAATTCATCTTTCCTGAACCAGGTCTTTCTCAGGCCTGGCCAGGTTGCTGAAGTTTTGTAGCCTCAGCTTCCAGGGCCTGCATACCCTGTATATATTTAGTCAGTGAAGCATTCATCTGTTCTAGAATTTTCGTAAGCTGTTCTTTGCGGCGGTTCAGGGTCTCAATGGCTTCATGTGCGGTCTTTTCTGCGCTGAAGCCTGCTCCCAGGTCCACAATGACTTTATCTGCATTTTTGATTTCAGCGTGAACAAATGAGCCAAAACCTACAGCAACCATCGTTTCTGCAGTCTTACCTTCCGCTGAGGCTGTTTTCAGCTCGTTGATGGTTATGATTGTCTGGTCACAGCTTGAAATGGAAGCCTGGACCATGTTCATTTCTTGCCTTAAGGCTTCGGCCTGTCTCTGGAACTCCTGATGCCTGGCTGCCAGATTTCGGATATCTTCACTGACTTCTGCCATATCCTTCACTCCTCAGCGACGCTTTCGATCAGGATCTGGCTTCTCTTAATACCGTGCCTGCTTCCAAAGACAGAATAGACATTATCTTTTGCGTTCTTTTCATTCTGACTTTCGATCTTCTTTGTGAAATTTTCCCAGGTATTTCCTGCTTTAAATTTTCCTTTAACAACAAAATTCTTCATCTTGGTCACCATTCTTGCTGTAGCTTTATCCGACAGATGGATGATTATTCATTCTAAGAATCCGAGTGCTTCTTCGATTCTCCCAAGTTCGGGTCCTGTAGTGTCGGAACCTGCTAAATAGTTCTTTGAGTTCGCAAGCAGGCCTGAGCCAAGCATCTGAGTCCCAAAGTTTGTAGTCCCTATATTTACCGGAAGCTCGAAGATCTTTTCCAGAATTTCTCTTTCGGAAGGTGTCACTTTCGGGTGTACCAGAAGCCCTTTATTGGTGACAACTCCTGCCATCCCTACGTTTTTTATCCCGGCAATTGTTCCCCTGTAAACCTCTACCTTGAGGGTTCTGGCAATGACCTCAATAGCCCAGTCTGACAGTTCGGGGTGCACAAGTGCTGCGGAATCGTTTGCAAGCACAATGTTCCCGACTGCATTCAACTTACCGGGAAGGACCTCTGCCTGAACTCCTGTCAGTTCTTGCATTTCGCTGGCATCGGTTCCGTATGAAAAAAGGAAGCCGTTTGAGTTTCCTCTGGAAAGGGCTCCAACAACAACGCTTCCGTTTACAAGAGTCTTAACTACCCTTGCATTCAGCGAATCCTCAAGTATGGTACAGATCTCGGGTTTTGTCCCGGTGGGGACGAGAACAACATTTTCTGTACAGGTTGCAAAGACCCCTATCATTGGGGTATCGTAGATATCCATTGTTCGAATCATATTCGTTGAAGCTTCGCGTTTTTATGTTATTTTTATGTTATATTTTACTGGGCGAGCTCTGCCTGTAACTCACCATCTGCGAATTTTACAGCTCTGACCCGGATGGAGAGAGGAGGCTTCTCACAGCCTTTTTCCCAGAGGCGGTCATTAATGGATTTGTCCAGCTTTACCTTTATGGACTCTACCTTCATGTGCCTTACAAGGAAACTCCTTACTTCGATAACTGCCCTGTTGGCTCTTTTCCATGTAGGCACTTTCCTTGCTGCCCTGAGGGGGATAGTATATATCTGTTCTTTTACCATGTCGTCTGCCATTTCTTTTCCCTCCTTCCTTGTTTATTTCACATCTACGCTTCTTCTTCTCCAGTGTCTGCGTCTGGGATGACTCACTACCTTCCGGTTAGTTTTTACAATAACCCACACCGGAACGCGTGTGTTCTGTTTGTGCGCCTTTGCCAGGCGCATCTTCTGTCCTTTCATGTTATGACTCAATTGGATCACACCTGTTAACTTGTAAGTAATTTAATTCTGTTAATTTCTGGTTATATCCGATAATTATTTCTGGCTATATCCGATAATTAGCTGATTGTGATCTTAACCCTTAATAATTGCGATTCTACCCCACCGGATTAAATGGTAACTTTTAAATCCATATCCGGTAAATTCTATGAGGTCTCGGTTAATCTGCAGCAGTATAGGAGGGTTGAATATAACTCGATTATCGTATAAATCTTTATTCCAGAATTTACCTTTTCGGAAGACTTCCCGATTTCCTACTTCATCAGGGCAGTTCTTTTCTGGAAAGCACATGGGACTGGATATGGGCAGGAAACAGTTCCTTTATTTTCTCTTCACCATGTCTCTGCCTGATCAACTCTCTTAATTCCGTTTCGTAATCTGCTTTTGGAGTATTCTCGCTCGGCCCCTCTTCAATTCTCAGATAGCGCTCGACAAGAATGCTCACGGTCTTTCTATTATATCCTTTCAATGGGCAGATGTACTGAATTCCCAATCGGTCTTCAATACTTCTTATCTGTGAAATCGAAAGCACAGGGACTCTGTCATCTCTTCTGGTTCCGTCAGCAATAAATTTCACTTCCGGATCCGAAGCAAGAGTTTCTATGGCTTTTTCATGGATATAATTGATAGCGCTTTTCGGGAAACCATCCTTCATTATTTTCTCATACGCTTTTTCTAGGATTTCCCGTTCAAGAGAGAGAACCCTATGCGGAAACCGCAGCTCTTTTGCAGTCTTTGCTGCCAGTTCTCCATTGGGGAGCAAGCCAAAACAGCAGGTTACGAGTTCTATCTCAAAAAGCGGTTCCATCAAAAGTGCAGAGAGCGAGCTGTCCTTGCCTCCGCTAAATAGGACCGAGATTCTCATTATATTTAAACCCTGGTTATGGATGTCTTACGCTTTTTTGGCTGCATCTTCATCAGGAGCGTTTTAAGCTGTTCGTCGTCGATTTGAGACTGGAGCCTTCCACTCTGAGCAAGCGAGATCAGCTGCATTTCAAGCTGTTCCCCTAGAGCAGACCTTGACATCTTCAGAGTTGTCAGGCGTTCTCTGGCCTCAGGGGTAAGGATTTGCCTCAGGATGGCCTGCTTCTGAGCTTCCATATCAGCTCTGGCCTGTTCCTGCTGATAAGCTGCCTGCATGTCAGATGGCTGCTGCTGTTGCGCCTGCTGTCTCTGAATTTCTGCAAGCCGTCTCTTTCGTATCTCGTCGAGTTCATCATCCATCGTAGGCATGGCAATCACCCAAAAAAACCGGTTTTCCGGAGCAATCTGGCTTAAGATTAATAATATATTTGAAAGGGATTCCGAAGAAATATCTCATGTCCCTTTTGGAAAGAATCTCTTTCAGTATTTTGCAAGTTCAGGGATTTTCTCAAGAAGCTCTTTCTTGAGTTCATTTGCTGCATTGTCAAGCATGGAACGTCCCTTTGCAGATACGGTTCTTCCGCCCTTTACCTTTTGCAGGTAACCTGCAGTCTCAAGCTGCTGTACTGCCTTTCTGGCAACCGAACCGCTGCCTTTTGCTTTGTGGCTCGGGCTTGATCCTTCGTCCTTCTTTCCGCCATATACGGAGCGAAGTCTCTCAATCCCGACTGGTCCGTCAGTATAGATCTTCCTCAGGACTGCAGCGCATCTTACATACCACCAATCGTCTTTGCTTGGGGGAAGTTCCTTATGAACCCCGGTTTTCACGTTCTCTGCCCATTCAGGGGGAACGACATTTTCATTTTCCTTAAGAATGCCTGCAACCTTTTCGATAAGTTCCATTGCAGGGACATCAAATACTGTTGTCATGTGGTACTAGCTCCTTTTCCAAATTACTTATTTTTCAGGTCCTGGATGATAAAGCCGATTCTCTCCCCTGACCTGTCAGAAATATGGTTTTTTTCCCGAAACGAGGTAACTCTTTCTCTTTCGAGATGTCCTTGCTGGTCTTTATTGCTGGACTTATGGACTCTTAGAATTTGGGCTTTAGGCCCGATAATGCCGGTAAACATGATTTTAGTTTAAACTGGAAAGAGGTTGATACACTTATCAGTTAATATATACATTTTTCGGTTACTGGCCTGGCAAGTATATTAAATGGAATTATTCTTTTTTAAAGGTTTGTGCCCTGCCCGGGCCCACTGAAATATAATTGATAGGCACTTTCAACAATTCTTCTAACCTTTTGACATAGTTCCTGGCGTTTTCCGGAAGCTCCTCGAAGGCTTTTATCTCGGTAAGGTCATTTTCCCATCCCGGGAGGTCTTCGTAAACAGGAGTGCATTCAGAGAGGTCCTCAGTGAGTTCCGGGGGATAATCCACATTTTTTCCCTTATAACTATAGCAGACGCAGATCCGGATCGGGTCAAGACATGTGAGTACATCCAGTTTGGTCAGAGAAATCTCTGTATACCCGTTAAGAGCAATGGCTTTTTTCAGGAGAGGTAGATCGAACCATCCACATCTCCTGCTTCTGCCGGTAGTTGTCCCGAATTCTCCCCCTGCTTTCTGTAGCCTTTCTCCCAGTTCTCCTGTAAGCTCTGTAGGAAGCGGACCTTCGCCTACTCTTGTAATGTAAGCTTTCACTATGGCGATTACATTGTCCACTCTCGTTGGGCCCACTCCGAGGTTTGTACAGGCAGAGCCTGCAATTGTAGAAGAAGAAGTTACGAATTTCTGGGTTCCATGTATTACATCGAGATGGGTTCCCTGGGCAGCTTCAGCCATTACATGTTTATCTTCATCTAGGGCTTTGTTTATTTCCCTGGAAACGTCTGTTATATAAGCAGCAAACTGCCTGCCGAGTTCGAGATATCTCTCTATAAGGACAGGGTCTCTGACAATTTTCGGATCTCCGCCCATTGCCGCTATTTCCTTTTCCTTCTGGGGGGCAAGCTCTTCAAGTCTTGAAAGGAAGCGTTCACTGTCCACAAGTTCAGCCATGCGGACTTCATCTCTTGCTACCTTATCAATGTAAGCATAGCCTATTCCGCGTTTTGTGGTCCCGATTTTTGTTTCCCTGGATTCTTCCCTTAGCCCGTCCATTTCTATGTGGTATGGCATAATAATGCTTGTCTTCGCATCCACGCCAAGCTTTCCGGCGTTTACTTTTATGCCATGTTTCTCAAACATTGTAATTTCTTCAGCCAGAACTTCAGGGTTCAGGACAACCCCAGGCCCGATCAGAACTCTGGCATCAAGCAGAATACCTGATGGAATCAGGTGCAGTTTGTAAACCTCATCTCCTACCCTGACTGTATGGCCTGCGTTGTTCCCTCCCTGGAAACGGGCGACAATGTCATAATCTTTTGCGAGGAGGTCGACAATCTTGCCTTTTCCCTCGTCACCGAACTGCGCGCCTGTGATTATCGTAAACATAACGCCCTGATTCGGGCTTAACTATTAATAACTTTTTGTTTGTGCGAATTGCGCCTCGGAAGTACGCGGTCCGTTTCACTCGCTCCGCTCGTTTAAACGGATTAATTTACAAAATTGGTGTAAACCATCAATGTTACAGAAAATCCGGATAAAGGACACACCGTATAGCTTTTCCGTGCAGCAGCGAAATTTAGAAGAGTGAGCCTCTGAAAATCAGCAGGCTAAGAAGCATGAGTATTATTGCGAGAATTGCTGCGGTTTTTGCACTTTCTTTGTCACTTCCGAAGATTATGGGGATCGGGCCGAGCATAATTACTCCTCCAGCCTTTATTCCGGATTCAACTTTTCTTACAGGAGTTCCCTCTTGGGGTGGCCTTTTAGAATTCGGGGTATTTTCAAAATCTGCTTCTCTTCCTAATGGGCCCGTTATTTTTGAGTGACACTGCCTTGATTTGGAATCCTGGAACATGTTTAGAACTATGCCGGTTATAATTAGCAAACATCCGATAAGTATTGTGAAAATTCCAATCAAAAACAGCATACTTTCGATCAACGTTTCGTTTTCCACAGGAATAAATAAAGAATCGTTACTAATAATCCAATCCCCAACATATTTATTGTAATCTCAGGAGAAGAACCGAACGCGATCGGGATCGGGCCGAGCATAATTAGTCCGCCCATCTGGCTGCTTGCAGGATGCTGTAAAACCGTAAGAACTACACCTAATAATAGTACGATGAAACCGACAAATATAACTGTCGCACCTACTCTTAGAAAATCTTCCGATATACGCATGTGGGTTGATATAATGCTTTTATTATTATATATTCTTCGGATTTCTTACGCATGTGGGCGTCTTTGGTCCGATTTTTATCCGAATTAATAAATCATATAAAGTGTCGGTTTCTTCCGGGAAGATTTGCTGGAACTCGGAGAATCGCTAGTTGCGCATAATAGAAAAAAGGAAATATGAAGTCTGGAAGCATACAAAAAATCGATATAATATAGGTGGGTATCAGAAAGTAATTTGATAAATATTAAAAATGGGCCACATGTGTTGCAGCAACTTATATATGCCCCTTTTATATTTATATATGTATATTAATTCACGATATTTTAATATATGTTGTTAAATGGATAAGAGAACCTTTTAATGGCATTTTAACCTTTGATATGTGTGATTAATCCTCTACGGGTGATTTTATGAAAAGGACCGTTCTTTTCTGAGTTTCCCGTTTTCAGGCTTTTATTCTTTTGTAAAAGCAAGGGATTAAATAAATCCCCGAGGTGCATAAATCACCGATGACAGATCCACAGCTCAAACGTTTAATGCTTAATTAACCCACTACTTAATAATCTGCAGAGCAATAAATTCGCAAGCAAATTTACCTTTAAATCAACTGATCCGCAAAACCAATGATTCTAAAGTAAATTAACCTCTAAATTGTGATATGAAATCAATTTTATACGATAAAAAAGGTGTAGTCAAATGTCAGAAGACGGTGCGATAAGATCTTCTCTGGAAGATATAAAAACACGGATAGAATTTCAGGTTGAGTGCGGGGAGATCAATGCTGAAGACGTAAAGTCTCTCTTAACCGAAATAGAAATCATGAAAGTCCAGAATGAGAACATGAAGGCCCGGCTCCTTGAAGCAAGCGTAGCAACAGGCAGGCACCTTCAGGAAATCAATAAATTAAAAGCTCATCTGGAACAGCTTACCGAGCCTCCTCTCTTTATTGCAACTATTCTTGAGGTGAATGGGGAAATTGCTCTTATCAGGCAGCACGGAAACAACCAGGAAGTTCTCACCCAGATCCCTGAGGAATGCCTCGGAAAGATCGAGCCTGGGATGAGGGTGGCTGTAAACGGGGCTTACTCAGTTATCTCTATAGTTAGCAGGGCTGCCGATGTTAGGGCTCAAGTTATGGAACTCATTAATTCTCCTGGTATAGACTACAGCATGATTGGCGGGCTTGACGAGGTACTCCAGGAAGTTCGGGAAAGCGTCGAATTGCCGCTTACAGAACCCGAACTCTTTGAGGATCTGGGAATCGAACCCCCCTCAGGTGTTCTGCTTCACGGTGCTCCGGGTACGGGCAAGACCCTGATTGCAAAGGCAATAGCCTCTCAGGCAAAAGCAACTTTTATCCGAATGTCAGGGTCTGATCTTGTCCAGAAGTTCGTAGGTGAAGGCTCGAGACTTGTCAAGGACATTTTCCAGCTTGCCAGGGACAAGTCCCCAAGTATCCTGTTTATAGATGAAATCGATGCTGTTGGAAGCATGAGGACTTATGACGGTACCAGCGGCTCTGCAGAAGTAAACAGGACAATGCTTCAGCTCCTTGCTGAGATGGACGGCTTTGACCCCAAAGGCAATGTAAAAGTGGTTGCTGCAACCAACAGGATTGATCTCCTTGATCCTGCCCTCATGAGGCCTGGTAGGTTTGATCGGTCCATTGAAATTCCGCTTCCTGATGAGAGGGGCAGGGTTGAAATTCTTAAGATCCATACCCGCAAGATGAACCTTTCCGATGATGTGGATTTTGAGAAACTCGCAAAAGTCATGAATGGTATGAGCGGGGCAGAGATTAGTGTCATTACCAAAGAAGCCGGAATCTTCGTGCTGCGCAGGCGCGGCAAACAGATCACCATGGCAGATTTCCTTAAAGCCTATGAAAAGGTTGTAAACGTTCAGGAACCCTCAATTCCTCAGGCTATGTTCGTATAACAAGGTCATGGAAGCTGAAACGGAGGGCCGCCTTCAAGCTGAAGGAGAGCCTTCCTTTAGTTGTGCCGGATAGGAACAAAAGTCCTTCCGACAATTTTATATTTTTACTTTTCTCCAGGAATCAGACGAAAGATTTATATTTTATCAATTACTTGAAGATATGCTGCCTGAGAGACAAGGCATAATAACAACACGCTCCGATAGTGTAGCTCGGCCAATCATTCAGGACTCTCACTCCTGCGACTGGGGTTCAAATCCCCATCGGAGCACTTTTCTTTTTTACAACCTTTTTTGACTTTTTTTAGGACTTACTCAGTTGAACTTAAAGATCTAATACTAATAATACTAATACTATATCTCTCAAAATTTAAATTTAAACACACTATCTATTTTATTTGATCTTATACTTTAAGTGTGTAAGTTAGAAAGAATATATTTAATTGTGGCAGAAAACGACATAAATGGCGTGAAGCATTGAATGGAGTGTCCTTTGATAGGTAAAGTGAGGTTACTAATCATTAATTTTTATATACCTTCATAAAAATCGTCTTTTCAGAAATTGTGCTCTCGACTTTGACTCCATAAGTTTCAAGAGAGTCTTCAATCACCATCCTGTTTAGTTTAGAATTATTAAGTCCCAAACTATGAGTAATTAAGAGTGTATAATGATCGTCATCATCCGTATTATCTATCGTATCGAACCAGTTTGACATACCCGCCGTAATAACTATCCCATCGAGGAGTTCTTTTAGACTAATTTCCTTAAGAGGCTTCTGAAAGTAGTACTCCATCATGTATTCTAAGGGTTTATACTTGTTCAAGTACTCATTAAACATCTCAATATTAACAGTTTCCAATAGTATTTTTAAGCTATCTTTCAGGATAGAACATATCGTTTTCATTGATCTTTGAGTCAACCAAATTCTTTCTTCCTCAGTTAATGCTGGACTCTGTTTTGAGCTTTTTTCCAGGCTTTCCAGCGCGATTTCTAATACTTTTTGTTGTGTTTCGAATTCTTCTGTATGCTTTTTCAACAATTCCCAGTGTTTCTGCGAGATTGTGGTGGAAATGCGATGCGTTTTCAAAATACTACACCGAGTTTCTATACTTCTCACTTAATTCAAAAGTTTTCCTATATGTATACAAAGTGAATTATGCGTAAACTAAACGTACGCTATGCGGATAACCTATTTTTAAATGAGTATTCTATATTAGCTCTGTTTACAGCAGAAGATTACTGTGGGGCTTGCATAGTTGAACTAAAAAATCAATATCATTAAACTTGTAACTGCCTAAAATGTAAATTTAAACTGTAGTGTTTATTGTACTTAATTTTTAGCCTCTATTGTGTAAGTTATGAGAATCTTTGGTAAACTCATGTATGACAAGATCTGTAAAAAATGACACTTAGTGTAGTCTCTGTAATAATATACTGAATCCCAAATTCAAGAAACCGAGGGTGTAACTATAATAAGACTGTTACTAAAAAAGGGGGCAATGCCTACAAATTTAAGATAATGGAGGAAGAATTATGCCAAATGATCAATATCCCCCAACAGCTAAATCTGGGAAAATAGGTGTAGACTTTAGTACTCTTGGAAAAGTTGAAAATAGTGCAGAACTTCCAGAAGAGATTCAAGAACATATCGACGAATTTTTAGAAGGTTATCGCCTTATGGCCGAAAGTATAATTTTGAATGAAACAGATTTAGCCAAGAAAATTGGTATCGTCAGAGGTAATTGTGTCATTGCTGGTATACCAACTTGGAATAAATTTGCAGCAATGTATACTATCGGATCAAATGACGGCAGTTGCGGCATCACATTTGAGACCAGAAAGAGTCCAGACCCTATTGTAGAAAGAATGAGGATAGATGCTGCTGGCAATGTCGGCATCGGAATAAGTGACCCGAAAGCGAAGTTGCATGTGGAAGCAACAGATCGGCCAACAATTATGGCGCAGGGTAATTTCGGGGGATTAGTTTCAGGTTCAGCTGGCGGAAATGGCGTTTTTGGTACCAATATATATATGGATTTTAATAATCAATTAAAAACTGCTGGTGCACACGCTGCAAACTATGGATATGCTGGGATGCACGCTACCTGGGGCAACATCCATTTTTATGCAGTAAATGGCAATACAAATGAAAATGGCAGTATTAATCCCGAATCACGCTTGTTTATACGAGGTAGCGATGGCTTTGTCGGTATTGGGACGACAGCTCCTAAATGTAAGTTGGATGTTAATGGCACGATTAATGCTTCAGCCTTGCATGTGGAAGCAACAGATCGGCCAACAATTATGGCGCAGGGTAATTTCGGGGGATTAGTTTCAGGTTCAGCTGGCGGAAATGGCGTTTTTGGTACCAATATATATATGGATTTTAATAATCAATTAAAAACTGCTGGTACACACACTGCAAACTATGGATATGCTGGAATGCACGCTACCTGGGGCAACATCCATTTTTATGCAGCAAATGGCAATACAAATGAAAATGGCAGTATTAATCCCGAATCGCGCTTGTTTATACGAGGTAGCGATGGAAGTATAGGTATCGGTACGGCAACACCACAAGCCAAATTAGAAGTGAATGGGGATCTAAAGGTTACCGGAGATGTAATTCTAACGGGCGGAGCCGATTGCGCAGAAGATTTCGAAATTTCGTCATTGGATCCTGTTGAGCCAGGCACTGTCATGACACTCAACGATGACGGCAAATTGGTACAAAGTAAACAACCATATGATAAGAAAGTTGCAGGTGTCGTTTCTGGAGCTGGTGATCTGAAACCAGGCCTTATTTTGCGCAGACAACAAGGACACTTAAATAGGGTTCCTCTTGCCTTAATAGGAAGAGCGAACTGTAAAATAGACGCAGATTATGCATCAATTGAAGTTGGCGATCTGCTGACAACATCTCTAACTCCAGGGCATGCAATGAAGGCAGATAATCCAGTAAAAGCATTCGGTGCGGTTATTGGTAAGGCATTACGTTCACTAAAAACAGGACGGGAATTGATACCAATTTTAATAGCTCTACAGTGATGATATTTATGATTAGCCTTATGAATGTATTGGATAACCTAAATTCTATTTATCCTTCTGGAAAACCATATAGTGTACGCAAATTCGCTATTGAGATGGGCATGTCCGATCCTATCTCCGTAAGAGATCTGGTTATAGAATCTCAACGGTTTTCCAAACCCAATCCATACGAAATATTTTTGGGGGCATATTTTAATGACGAAGCACCCAACCGCACAATTTGGTATACCGGTCGTAGTTTTCTTTCACTGCCAGACTCTAAAATAGCAGAGATCACCAATGTTAAAAATGTATGCGATTACTTTATGAAACTGAGTATCTGTGATGCGAGGGGAGATATCTTGGCAGGCCCTGTATGGTTAGAACCCAATGAATCAACCGGTGAGTTTAATATGCACAATGCAGATGCGAACTGGGGAGCTTACGGGCCGGAATCAGGCACTTTTACGGGCAAAGATCTAAAACTTAAGATTGGGATTTCCTGGAAGATAAGTGATTAAGTATGTGATGTAAACCGGTTAAAAGTAAGAAATAGAACACAACTTAGAACTTATTTTAATTAAAATTGCTTGGCGCAGACACAATGCCAAAATCTAGTGATGAACATAAAATTAAAAATCACTAGATTTTGAAAATGGTCACAATATTTTGAACATAACCTATTGATTGATGCCGGAAGATCTCGAATATTTAGTTTTATTGAAGACTGAATTCTTCTTGGAAATTCAAGATTTCGATCAAAAAATGCAAAAATCATTAGATTTTGGAACTGAGTCTTGGCGCACCTAATTGAAAGTAATAGGTACGCTCGTGCAGTTTTGTTTTCAGGACTACGCAGTTGATTGATATCTCGGCCCTTACTGTGTAATAGGATGAACATAACCGAAATTGCCAGAATTTTCCCGATGCCTTTTAGTTGCAGTGATTCGGTAGGTGCTCCTTTTTTATTTAGTTTGTATTAGATATCTGCCGTCCATCACTACCTGATTGCCGTCTTAATGACTAATTGAAGTATAAGGGATGCTTTCTTTTTCATTTGCCAAAAGGGCTTCTCTACCCTCACCAAGACACAAAACAAAAAAGCTGATCGGCAGCACTTGTTTAATGTTTTGCCCTATTTAGGCTCTTCGCTGTTTTGAGTGGGTAATTTATACCCACTTCCTATATGTGAGAGTGAGATATCTTATATTTAGAAAAGTTTGTTGTTGAAAATCACATCCAAGCTTAATGTTTTTCTTTTGGCCGGGCAACTGTGCAACTACGAAATTATTTTCAACCCATATAAAACAACGAAGAGCCCCTATTCTATACGCTATTTTTCTTTTTTATTCCATTCACATTGTTTATGTTCCCAGAATGAAAGTATCAACCTGAAAGGTTAATTGCTGAAAACAAGATAATGGTAGATATGCACTCTAAACCCGACGGTATCGAAAAAAAGCTTCGAGGCTACCTTTTTGGCACCGCCTGCGGAGATGCCCTGGGGCGTCCTGTGGATATCTTACCTTTGAAAATTGGATTAAATGTCATTTATATCTATAATGTTATTCATTTGTATTCGGTTAAGGAACAAAAAGTCAAAAAATGCTATTTTTTATGCAACATCTAAAGAGGATTCTGTTGGAAAATCGCTATACGTGGTATTCGAAGTTGTGCATAAAATTCGTTAACCGATGACAAAAGATGAGTGTTTAGAAATTCATTTTCCGAATATGTAATTATAAAGCCTGCTATTCTAAATTTCTAGTAAGAAAGGATCATTGAACAATTGTAAATTCGAAAATTGATACAAACAGTCATTTTTAAGACTTATTTAGCAATATTTATAAACAGTTAACGGAAAGTGATTTTGCGAATTCAATTTTACTCTCCAAAAGTGCATTTGAATTCCATATGCTCGAAAATATAATCACAACTTTAAGTTCATTTTTGATAACAAGAACAAATGATTATTTGCTGATTTATTACATTGTGAACAATGTAACTGCAAGTACTTTTATCAGCATTGATAATCAAGCTGTCTTATATTTTGTGTCTTTGTTCAATTTACGGGCAAGGAACAATGAATATTTTGGAATGAGGTTGATTATAAACAATCGGAGCAGGGAATATGGTAAAGAAGAAAATGGTTGCCATGTTTATTTTACTAACAGGCTATATCATTTTTGTGTCTGGATGTATGGACAAACCAGACACAAAGGAACTCGAGCTGAGTATGGAAGAAATTTCTGCAAAAATGCAGGAAAAAGAAAAAAGCATTAACGATTCTTCATATACAGTGTATGTGACAATGTACTCTGATGGAGAAAAAACCCAGGAAAATGAGTTTAATATCACGTACAAAAAGCCGAATATGAAGAAAACAGTTACAAAGCAAGCGGGAAAAGAGACTTTAATGGTTTTGGATGGAAGTGTCGAATGGAATTATGATCCCGAGACAAATAGCGTTCAAAAAATAATAATCTCTGACGAATATCAAGAACCGGAAATTGATTATTTCCAGTTCTTCAATAATACCTTAAATGAATATAATGTCTCTTTGCTTGGAACTGAGATCATTGACGGAAGAAATACATATCTGCTTGAAGCAAAACCAAAAGAAACCGGGGGAGACGTCCAGGACTATTCAATCGACAGGATGAAAGTCTGGGTTGACAACGAAACATGGATGCCTCTCAAATATGAGATCTACGCAGGTACACAGAAAGTAGAAATAAAAATTCAAAATCTTAAAGTCAACACTGGCATTCCGGACTCTGAGTTTAGGTTTGATGTGCCGGAGGGGGCAAATGTAACGACTATGAATTTCGAAGATACTTTTAACGAAAATTTGTCTGAAAGAGGAAAAAAGATCCCTCCTGAAGGGGAAAAAGACACAGCTATAGGTGTAGTTGTTTGAATGGATGAAGATGAGCTAAGAAATTAAGTAAGTAACCACTGCGAAATAACTTAAGGACATTTTTACACTGTACTTAAATATTTTCATCAGCGACTTAATTGATTTTGTTCAAAAATAAAAATGTATTACTCAAGTTATTTCACGGCGGTTACTAAGAGCTTATTCCAGGCAAAGATAGCAAGAAAATCAAAATTAAAAGAGTATTACAAGAAATATAAAATGTTCAAGAGCATGGGGTACAGGCTTCCTGCGATTCTGTGCAAATTTCATTTTTTTCTTCTTCAAGGCTTAGCAACCAGTTCTTTTACTTTCAGTGAGTTTTTGATTTTACTGAACAACACATTCATTCCTCACTTTCTCACTCTTATTACTGAGAATTTTGTGTGATAATTTTTCTTTATATGCCTTAATGATTAAAAAAATCAAGAGAAACATAGGATTGAAACAATGAGAAAAGGAAACCTGCTGGATACTCTGGATGTCGAGAAAAAGCTTCGAGGCTATCTTTTTGGCATGGCTTGCGGAGATGCCCTGGGGAGTCCTGTGGAACACCTTACCCTTGAGCAGATTAAAGAAAAATATGGAGAAAAAGGCATTCTTGAAATCCCTCCAGATTCTCCCTGGACCGATGATGCCCAGTTGATGCTTGTACTTGCAAGGGGCCTGCTTCGGGGAGCAGAACGTGAAATTCCCGAGCTAATGGAAGATATTGCTCAGGAACTTGTTATCTGGCTGGATGAACCTGACCTCGGAGCAGGAGCAACTTCCAGAGGTGCAGCGCTGAATCTCAGGAAAGGAGTTCACTGGAGCGAGTCAGGGATCAGGTCTAAAACATGCGGAGGCCTGATGCGAATTGGAATCCTTGGTTTCATCTATAGGAATGATCCTGAAAAACTGGTTAAAGCTGCTTTGATTTCAGGCAGAATCACTCACTCTCATCCGATTTCAGATGCTGCGTCTATTGCAGGCGCATATGCAGTGAAACTGGCTCTTGATGGAGTGAAACCAGAGAAAATGTTTGAACCGCTTTTTGAGGTGACTCAGGGAATCTCTCAGGAATTCACTCATGCCCTGGAAAGTTCTTATAATACGGCTTACAGTGGCATCGGAGACAAAGACGGTTTGAAGAGACTCGGGCAGGGCTGGTATGCGGATGAAACTTTTGCCCTGGCATACTTCTGCATATTACGTTATCCGAATAATTACAAAAAAGCAGTACAGACCGCAGTTAACATTACAGGGGATTCGGATTCAGTCGGGAGCGTGGCAGGAGGCATCCTTGGGGCAAAGCTGGGGGTTGAAGCCGTACCTGTTTCCTGGGCTAAAGCCCTCAGGGAAAAGGATAAACTGGAAGAAATTGTTGAGCCTCTGCTTGAAAAGTACTTTCAGGTTTCAGGAACTAAAGTGAGGTCTTGAAAATGGATTTTTCCGAAAAAGGTGTTTACTGTCTGATATTCGAGAATCGCGCCTGTAAGTTTGAGATAGGGAAGAAAGGTGAGTTTTCGTTCCTTGCAGGCTTTCATATATATGTAGGCTCAGCTCTGGGGTCTGGGGGTTTGAAAAGAGTAAAAAGGCACATTGATTTATCCAAAAAAAGAGACAGGAATCCGAGATGGCACGTAGATTATCTTCATCTGAACCCTTCTTTCAGGCTGATCTCAGCAGTTTGTGCCCCAACTTCTGCCCGGCTTGAATGTACACTTGCCAGCAGGATCGGAGGGGATTCGGTATCCGGCTTCGGGTGTACGGATTGTGCCTGTAATTCTCATCTTTTTTACAGAAAGAAAAACCCTTTTCCTGAGATCACTGAAGTTTTTGAAGTTTTGGGGCTTTCTGCGTTTATGCTTGAACTGTGAGCCTTCCATTTTCTTTTCTTTGATGTTAACAGGAAAGCTTAAGGTAATCGGGTTTTATCTAAGTTATCAAAAATAAAATTATTTGATCAGGGGATGTCTAATGGAACAGTTCTCTTTTATTGCCTGCATGCCTGACAGACCCGGAGCATTGCATAGGGTAGCCGAAATTATCACGCGACAAGAAGGAAACATTAACAGGATTCAGTACGACCGCAGGATCGACAAGCATACCGTTTTTTTTGAGGTGACTGCTGCTTCACAAGCTTATGAAAAAATCCGCAAAGAACTGGAGGAAATAGGTTATTTCCAGACTTTCCTGCAGCCTGTAGCTTTCCTGAAGTTTCATGTCTACCTCCCGAATCGTCCAGGGGCTTTATTTGATTTTCTGAATTCTATCACCTCTTCGACTGCAAACATTACTTTTCTTGATTTCGATGACCGGGGACAGCATCCTGAAAGGCTTGTAGTAGGCCTTAATATCGAAAATACCGACATGATAGATGCCCTTCTGAACCATCTAAAGTCCGAGTACAGGCTCGATATTCTGGAGTACGATATAACCGGGGAGAAACTTGACGATACGGTATTTTATCTTCGGTTGGCTCAGAAACTCAGGTCATTCATTGGAAGCGCTGAAGATGCTTTTTTGATGAGATTCCTGCATGATATTAACCATATTGCTCAGGAACTCTCTAATCTCCGGAAAGACCCTATCGAGGTTTTCGAAAGTATTCTGAAAGTCGGCGATTGCCTTAAGCGAACGTCTGGAGAGAATTTTTACGCTGATGTACAGAGGGTCAGAATAAAAAACGATATCGAGCTCTTCTGTTTTCAGCTTCCTTGCGGGGGGAATATCTATTTCTTCGATACTCCTTCCGAAAGGGTCATGATTGATACCGGTTATGGGATCTATTACCAGGACGTCTTGAATATGCTCCAACATTACGGGCTTGGGGATTTAAGCCGGCTTAAAAGGATTTACATTACTCACGCTGATGCCGATCACTGTGGAGCTGCAGGCTGTTTTCCGGTCCCGTCCTATCTTAATCGCGAAACTTTTCTGATTACGCGGGAAACTAGCAGAGCCTATGGGTCCAGCAACCAGGGTTGTATTCTGGAAGAAGTTTATACGAAGATAATTAACCTTTTTTCCAGGTTTACTCCTCCTTCAAACGTAGTACTCTTTCCCGAAATTTCCCTTTCAGGTAAAAAAATTGAAAGGCGAGGCACATTTCCAGTTATTGCTCGATTTCAGGTGGGGGACCTTAATTTTGAAGCCCTTGCAGGACTGGGTGGGCATATGCATGGAGAAATCTTCTATCTCTGCCCTGAAGAGGGGTTGGTCTTTCCTGAAGACGCAGTGATCAATTTCAAAAGCCTGAGTCCCGATAGGACAGAATATAATGTTCTGGCTGATTACCTTATGACCTCTGTAAATGTCGATAGCAAGCTTGCCAGGGAAGAACGAAATGCCCTCCTTTCTCTTATTTCTGAGATTGACGGAGAACTCGCCGAAAAAGGTAAAAAGTGCTTGATCTGCTGTGGGCATGGTTCAATATCCGTGCTCGAAAGTGGGAAACTTGTCGAATACGCAAACTCAGAAAGATATACTGCAGGGCAAAGAGGCACCTCGCTCTCTCAAAAGGTTTGATGGAAAGTAAAAATGGATAATTCCGATAAATTTCTGATTTTGGGAGCAATTTTTATAATTTTTTATAAATAGAGCTCCTCCCAAAACCAATTTTATCCCTAAGCAGTAAGATTTTCAAAAATAATTTTCATTAACAGAAACCTTGATTAATTTTCCAGAATCCGAGATTCGAGAATCAATTTTGATTTCTGAGATTAGCTTATTTATATAAATAAATACTAATTATATAATGTGAAACTAATCCTTCTCCTACTGGAAATTCTCCTCAAGATTGATAT
>NZ_JAVKPK010000032.1:0-39622 GCF_031461075.1 Methanosarcina baikalica
TTATTATAATATCTTTATTTATTTTTATGGCACTCCGACTATTATATTCATATCGAAACTAATATTCTCATCACGAAACCGGTTACTCATCTGGCATTTATTATAATGTATTTTTTATATAATTTTAATTTTATCTATTCGGTTAAAAATAAATTAGAATAAGTCCTGAAAATGACCTGTAACAAAGAACCTGTAACAAAGAGCCTTTACCTGTCATGAACGTATGTCAGATACGAGTCAATGTCGGATACGAATCTGTACACGAGTTAAAGAAAACAGATAGTGAATCGAATTTGCTCACATTTTAGTCTCTACCAAAAGGTAATTTGGCCAGATCTTTCCAGAAACTTATGTGAAAAACTCAGGACTAAAAGTTAAATCCTGTTCTGACTATAGTGCTAAAAATCCAAAAAGTCAAACTGGCAAGGAACTTTTAATTATAGAAGCAAACCCGGAAAAAATGAGCTGATCTCCTATGCACCCGAAAACCCAACAGATCCTTGAAGTCTTCGAAGAAATCAATAAAATCCCGCGGCTTTCAAAGCACGAAGAAGAAATTTCTCTCTGGCTACAGGAATGGGGCAGGTCCAGGGGCTTTGAGGTAAAAGCCGATTCCTTAAACAATGTTCTTATCAAAGCTCCTGCAACATCTGGCTATGAGAATTCTCCTACACTCGTTCTGCAGGGGCACATGGACATGGTCTGCGAGAAATTTAAGGACTCTAAACATGACTTTTCCAGAGACCCCGTAAAATGCATTTGTGACGGGAACTGGATGCGGGGAGATGGAACTTCCATAGGGGCAGATAATGGGATTGCACTTGCAGTCGGGATGGTGCTGGCAGATGCAGGACAGAAAGGAGAAATAGGACATCCGCCACTTGAACTTCTTTTTACGGTAGATGAGGAAACAGGTTTGACAGGAGCACAGGGGCTTGAAGTTGGTTTCTTTGAAGGAAAATTGCTCCTGAATCTGGACTCCGAGGATGAAGGGGTTTTCGTAGTAGGGTGCGCAGGCGGGCAGAATTCCCTGATAACACTTCCTGTTGAGTGGGAACTATTTGACTGCGAAAAAGAAAGTTTATTCAGGTTTTTCAGGCTCTCTGTTGAGGGGCTGGAAGGTGGACATTCTGGGGTTGAAATCGACAAGCAGCGTGCAAATGGGATACAGCTTATCTCCCTTGCACTGGTCGGGCTCAAGGAAAAGATAGGGGCAGAAAATATAAGGCTTGTCCTGCTAACCGGGGGCAGCGTACACAATGCAATCCCCAATACCGCAGAGGCATTTTTCGCACTTCAGAGTGAAAAGATCGATAAGGCCAAAGAAGCCGTGTCCGTCATCAGGAAGGCGTTTCAGGCTGAATATGCAAAAACCGACCCTGGCCTGGTTCTGGATTTCAAAGAGGTTGACATAAAAATAGCCTTTGAAACTGCCGGAGATGAGATCACCAGAAAGGAAGTACCCTGCATTCGGGTCTTTTCGTCAGGAACAGAAGAGAGGCTTATAAGGCTGCTCCTGGGACTGCCACATGGGGTATACAGGATGTCGGATACCATCCCGGGGCTTGTGGAAACCTCAAATAACCTCGCAACAGTGCGGACAAAGGAAAACGAAATAATGATTATATCAAGCCAGCGAAGTTCCATTACTCTCAAGCTGGCTGAAATTACCGGAAAGGTGGAAGCCGTAGCAAAGCTGGCAGGAGCCCGGATTGAACATGATTCCGGATACCCTGCCTGGGAGCCTGACCTGAAGTCAGGTTTGCTCTTAAAATGCAGGCAGGTCTATAACGAAACTTTCGGGAAAGAGGCTGAGATTAAAGTCGTGCACGCAGGGCTTGAATGCGGGATTATCGGCTCGGTTTATGAGGGTATGGAAATGATTTCCTTAGGACCGACTATCAAAGACCCTCATTGTCCTGCAGAGAGAATTTTCATTCCTTCGATTGAAAAGATATGGATTTTCCTGGAAAACCTGCTGAAGAGTTATCGATGTTCATAATTCGGCTTCAATCTTTTTTTTCGGGTGATAAATGGACTGGTACCCCGCTCTCCGAGGCACCCTTACTGTCGGCTGTCCTGGTTTCCTTCTCATTTCCCTCCGTCATTATAGAACGCACTTTCATGAAATAAGCCAGCGCTGCGATGGGTAAGGCATAGCCTATCCCGGAGACAGCAAGGTTGCTTTTTTGTTCTTCAAAGATAACGCTTAAGAAATTTACCGCAAGCACAACAATTGTCAGCCCCACAAGATTTAACTCGAGTTCTTCAATGTTATGCGTTTGCAGCCATGGAGATAGAGGAAGAGGTTCAATAAACAGTTCGTATAGGCCCAGTGAAGTAATGAAGAGTACTGTACCGACTAGAAAGAGATGAACAATCTGCACAATTTCAACAATTATATTCCCCTGGGTAGCTACCCCCTCCATTCCTGAAATCATTTCCGACAGAAAATGAATAAGATTGATTCCGCCTTTGATAAAAAGGATGACAGCCGCAATAGACAGCCCGATAACCGGAATAAGCACAAAAAAGCGCATTCCTGCGATAAATTTTACGAGTCTAATCATCAGATCCCTTCTCAATTCCCTGTTTATTTCTACCCACCGCAACCCATAATATATTTTCGCTAATAAGACCACACTTAATGAGCCGATCCCACAGCTCAAAATGTGCTTCTTTGAATCTCTTATTTTGAGTGCCAAACAGAGTTTCTGATCATAGCAATTCTGAAAAAAATCTAATGATTATGAATAAAATGGGTTTTGGGATCACACCAATAATAATGACCCCTTCTAAACGAAACCACAGACAAAATTCTCAGGTCACTACGAGGTTTTTGTTTTTAATATTGTGATTTTAGATCCGGCCAGCATGCCCAAAAAGCTCCGCTCAGTTCGCCTGCATCTGTTAAGTCAGTCCATTGTTCCGTTTGTTGTTTCTTTTTTCCCTCAGATCAGAGGATAATGGCTTCATCGTGAAAGATTGATCAGCTGCTGCTTGCTCAAATCTTGAACCGCATGAAGCTCCTTTACAGAGCTATCGGTTTCAAACTTCAGAACAGTTAAAGTTGCCATTACTCGAATTTCCATTACTGCTTACATGTTTATATTTTCTTAAGCATGAGGGACATTATTCCACGTTTCGACGGCTTCATTGTTTGTGGGAAAAACATATCCATGTCAGATGACCCAAACATTTCCTCATTAACCCGGCTGGTTATTTCATCAAATATCATCTTATAGGCAACGCAGTAGGGATCTACACCCTTTATTTCGCCGTTTGTGGGCACTATGGCATTGTAAGGACATCCGCCTCTGCAATATTTGATATGGGAGCATTTGCCGCATGCGGTGTCAACGTATTCCTTAAATTGATGCATGCGCTTCCAGGCGTCGGATTGGGCAAGGTCTGCCATGGTCGGGTGGTCATAAACATTGCCCATAACATATTCGGGCATCCCTACAAACCGATAGCATGGGTATATGTTTCCTTCAGGGCCGACTGCAAATGTATCCCCCATGCAGTCAACGAAAGTGCAGACAGTTCCCCTACCCGTGAATACGCATTTGCATAGATGGTCAATGTTCATAACCTCAATTCTGCCCATGTTTTCCAGATATTTATCCAGAAGATAAATTAAAAGTTCTCCATATTCTTCCGGAGCAAGTGTCCATTTCTCAGGATTATCGCCTTTTAAAGAAGGCAGGCAGGGGTGCAGTTTGAGAGTGAAACCGTTCTCCAGATAAAAATTGAAAATATCTTCTTTGAACTTTACGGAATGAGAAGTGAATGTGGTAATGAACCTCACATTAAGCCCGTGATCCCTGGCAATTTCATAGCCTTTCATGGTTTTTTCGTAGTATCCTTTTCCCCTCTGCAGGTCATTAAGTTCCTGGGGACCGTCCAGACTGGAGCCGATGGGGATATTATACTCGGCAAAAATTTTTGCTATCTCGGGGGTGAGCTTCCAGAGGTTTGTCTGTATTGCAAAAGCTATATTCCTGGGGCTTAAACCCTCTACAAGCAGTGGCAGTGCCTCTCGATAAAAATCCGCGCCTGCCAGAAGCGGCTCCCCACCGTGGAAAGTGAATGTAACCGAATCTCCCCTGAGGCTTTTAAGCCATTCAACAACTTCTTTTACAGTTTCAATGCTCATTATCGGGGATTTTTCTTCCGAACTCCAGCAGTAACTACAATTAGCAGGACAACCAAGGGTAGGGATCAGCATCACATGAAAAGGCATATTTAAAGCACCTTTTTTTTAAGCTTCTTTAAATTATTAGTAGTTTTCTAAGTTTCCCTGTCAAGAAAAACGGAGAATCGGATATTTATCCGGAATAATTTTTACATGGAAGATTATTTTACTAATTGGTGTCAAATATATTCAATTGAGTGAGTATAAATCATCCGGGGAAAAACTGCAAAATTTGAAGTATATCC
Source organism: Methanosarcina baikalica (assembly GCF_031461075.1). Taxonomy (NCBI): domain Archaea; kingdom Methanobacteriati; phylum Methanobacteriota; class Methanomicrobia; order Methanosarcinales; family Methanosarcinaceae; genus Methanosarcina; species Methanosarcina baikalica. The sequence goes on from NZ_JAVKPK010000032.1 coordinate 4,444, forward strand.
AGATGAAATGGGAAAATACCATTTTCAGGATGAGAACAAGGAACAGGCAGACCATAGCTGTAAGCCAGAGCTACAAAAACAAGGAAAGCTGCCTGAAAAAGAAACTGAAGTAAAAGCACCAGTGTAAAAAATATTAGTGAAATTTTCGGAGCACAATTCCTTCAAATCTGCATGTTGCAATTTTTCTTTCACGGAAGGCATAGAGGAAGACTTTAAAAAGGGCATAAAGCCTAAAATAATATGCAAGCAGGACGGGAGAGCGAAATCCGCTGATATATACAATTTTCTTATCGTCCCGAATGGAATCGTCCAGGAATTTTACTATCCCATCAAAAGTTTCGATCTTAAGTGTACTTCCTCTCGGCAGGCGGGGTCCAAGCACCACTACGTCCTCTTCCATGCCGTCCGCACTTTCTGTTCCTTCTATGAAGCCATAGTTGAAAATTGTGGGAAGGGGAGAAAAGAAAGCTCTTTCATATCCATTTTCTGTCCTGCAGTACTTCCAGAAACTGTATTTTGGAGTTTCTATAATAATTTTCATGAGAAATTGTCCTGCCTGTAATCCGGAAATAGCCTTATCAGGTATCTTCCCATCCTTATGTTTTTCCATACTTTTTAGTTGCAAAAGCCAAAAACATATATTAGATAATTCTTTAAAAGATGAAAATAGAATCTGAAAAACTTATCCTGAAAAATTTATCCTGAAAAACTTATCCTGAAAGACCCATAACCTGGCAGGCAGAGGTATGCTGAATGAGTTTTCGAAATAGAGTGAGCTTGCAAGATGCAATGAAAGGAATAATTGAGGAACCCCTGCTTCATATGGTCCCAAAACGTTTTGATTATATAGGGAATGTGGCAATAATCTCAGTTCCTGTGGAGCTTGAGGCTTATAAAGAGGCTATTGCCTCAAAACTCTTTTCGATGAGAGGCAACACGCGGGCTGTGCTTAATAAGGTAAGTAAACTTGAAGGAGAGCACAGGGTTGCTGATTTCGAGCTTCTGCTTGGCGAATCCACTGAAACTATTCACAGGGAAAACGGCTACACCTATAAGCTGGATGTAAAAAAAGTATTTTTTAATCCTCGCCTGCACGCGGAAAGAAAAAGGATAGCCTCAAAAATTACCCCTGAGGAACAAATTATAATTCCTTTTGCGGGGGTGGGTCCTTTTGTGCTTCCTGCTGCAGGAAAAGGGGCAACGGTGTATGCTATCGAAATAAATCCCTCTGCCTGTATCTTCCTAAAAGAGAATATTCGGATAAACAGGCTTGAAAAACTGGTAACCGTTATTCAGAAAGATCTTGGGACCTTCTTCCAGACCTCCGGTTATGTAAAAACCGGAGGAGAATCCGGAAATGGCGTAAAAACCGGAGATCCGATTTTTCCTGGTCTGCCAGTCTGCCCGGGTGAGGGAGACACTGAAGGTTTTCAGGTTCCAGAAAGTGGATTCGATAGGGCTATCATGCCGACTCCTTACGGTATGGATCATTTTCTCGGAGGAATCTCAAAGTTCGTAAAAAAGGGCGGGTACATTCATTTCTACACTTTTAAAGCCGGATCCCAGATTCCAGGGCTAATTGAAGAGTATAAAAAAATGGGGCTTGAAGTGGAGCTGTACAGGCACAGCGGAAATGTCGCTCCGGGCATCAGCAGATGGGTTTTTGACCTGATTAAAAAATAAGTGTAAATTTTTCAGTCTTCCAGCCCCATCTGCTTCAGAACATGATGATAGTGTTCCAGGGACAGCCTGGAATAAAAAGCCCTGGTCACAACTTCACTCAAGGAAGGGTGGATATCCATACCGCGCATGATCGGTTCCGGGCTTCTTGATTCGGTATACATGAGAGGAATTATCTGGTGGATCAGGACTGAGGCATGAGGCCCTATGATATGGGCTCCCAGGATTTTCTCCTCCTTCCCATCCAGAATCACTTTTACGAAATAGTCCCTGAGCCCCATGGCCGCTCCTTTTGCAGTATCTTCAAAGAATTTGAGGCCAATGACCACTCTGTCCTCCCCGTACTTTTCCACTGCTTCCTTTTCCCCCATACCTGCCCCTGCAATTTCAGGATAAGAAAAGACTGCATGCGGTACGGCATGGTAATCTGCCTTTACTTTTTCTTTCAGGATAGCATTGAGATAAACTATTCCGGATTCGTAGTTCCCGACATGCTTGAGCAGGTATTTTCCGTTTGCATCCCCAAAAGCCCAGACATCCGGTTGCGACGTTTCAAGGTAGTCGTTAACTGAAATCCAGCCCTGCAAGTCCGTTTTGATTCCGGCTCTTTCGGGGTGGAGGATATCGGTATTCGGGACTCTTCCTGTTGCCACGAGGATTTCATCGACAGTGATTATTATTTCTTCTCCCGAATTTCTATCCTTTGCAACGATCGTCTTCTGCCCATTATCTTCTTTTCTAACCTCTATAGCTTCATGGTTCGTGATGATCTTCATGTATTCCGACATTTTTATCCTGGCAAGTTTTGAGATTTCTGGCTCCTCCTGCGGAAGAAACCGGGAATTTCTCCCGATAACCGTGACTTCTGCTCCCATAGCCGAGAAAAAATGCCCGTATTCGGCTGCAATGTAACTCCCTCCGAAGATGGCAAGATGTCCTGGGCATTCAGTGAGTTGAAGCACCGTGTCGCTTGTAAGGTATCCCGCTTCTTCGAGGCCCTTAACAGGCGGGATCGCAGGCCTTGAGCCGGTGCACAGGAAAATCATCTTTGAATAGAGCGTCTTTTCACCTACTTTGAGGGTATAAGGAGAAACAAACTCCGCACTTTCATGATAATAATCAAGGTACGGATTTTCTTCCAATCCCTCCCTGATCATTTCTATGTCTTCTCCGATTTTCCTGCGCATCCTTCCCATGATCGCATTGAAATCAATGTCCTTTATTTCAAGCTTGATTCCAAAAAGCGGCGCGGTTTTCAGTTCCCTGATAAGTTCTGCAGGATAGAGCAGGATTTTTGAAGGGATGCACCCTCTGGTAAGACAGATCCCGCCTGGTTCGTCTTTGTCGATAACGGCAATTTTCATTTTCGGATTCGAATTGATTAGAGGGTTCATATAGTTCATTGCAGAACCCGTGCCTATAACAATCAGGTCGTAATTTTCCATAAATTCCCTTCACAGTGAGTATAAAATAGATATGATACTGTACCGAGTAAATTTCAAATGCGAGCGATTTATTTGAAACCTGAACAGCCCTTATTGAGATCGGATTTAAGTAAATAACTGCGGATTCAAATCAATAACTGCATTTCACTGGTTAACTGGATTTAATCGGTCTTCAAGAAAAACCGTACTGTACTACCTCTGCTTACTGTTAGCAACTTTGCCGATTATAAATATACTAATCTAGTTCTGGTTTATAAATATACTAATCTATTTCTGGTTATACTTATGGATCAAATTTTTTTTAGATTTTGGGGTAAGGCTGAATGAATGGATGAATGATTAATTAGCATTAAAGTCTGAAAATTCTGAAAAACAAAATGTCCGGCCTGAAAACCAAAATGTCAGGCAAAAGTTATTTTATTCATTGACTAATCTCTAAAGGGTTTGCGTAAAGTTTTTCCGGCCGCAACTGCTAAAAATAGATATTTTTAAATTTCAATCTGGATTTTTAAACCCTCATCTGCAAGAAAAACAACTATTTATTTATAAAGATAAGCCTATTCTATGTAGCTTCCCAGGAATAGTAAAAAACAAAAGATGTCCTATAATGAACAGAGCTGCTCGACCTTTCAAAAACGGGAATTCCATTACAGGAATTCCTGTGATGCATATCCTTTATCTCCTGCTCATTCTTATAGCTCCTTTTACAGGAGTGAACCTTCTTTTTCTCCTTTCTGTCATTTTTTTCCTGAGACTGCGGTTTTCAGGAAACTCTTCTACCAACGGCAGAGATGTCACCAGCCTTGCTTTTTCCCTGGCTCTGATGCTGTTTGTTTCCATTATTTCGGGGAGCTTTTCTTACCCCTATCCTTTTTACATAGTACTCGCAGCTTTTGCAGTTGCGGCAGTAGGGAACCATAAAACTTCTTTTTCGGAAACATATCCTACGTCTGATTTTAACTCAAGAAGGAGCAGGATCAAAAAGAAGAGTTTCTCAATACTCTGGAGTTCGGCTTTCCTGGCACTTCGAATTGTTGCCGCATTCTTTGCCGCAAGCTGGATCGTCTACTGGCAGGAACTTTCGGTTTCATATAACCTGGTCTTCTTTATAGCTGTGATCGGGGCGGTTACAGGTTCTCTTTTTGAGTCGATTCCCTCAGAAATAGATAAGAATATCTCAGTGTCATTGGGCGCAGGGATGACGATGTGGATTTTTGAGGAGTTCAGATACTGGGTGCCTCCGGAAAAAATGATTGTGGCTCTTGCTTTCTCGTTTTTCCTTGGTATTCTGGCTTACCGGGCGAAGATTGCAGATGTCTCGGCCCTTCTTAGTGCTGCCCTTCTTGGAGTCCTGATCATTGTCTTCAGCGGGCTTTCCTGGTTCTTGCTGTTGCTTACATTTTTCATTCTCGGGGGCGGGTTTACCAGATACAAGTATGCATACAAAGAGTCTATAGGGATTGCACAGGCTAAAGCCGGAATCCGAAGTTATGAAAATGTATTCTCAAACAGTACTGCAGCCCTTGCCCTGGCAGTAGCATATGGAATTTTCCCGGAACATAGCCTTCCGATTCTTTATGCTTATATGGGCACGGTTGCAACGGCCACAGGAGATACCCTGGCAAGTGAAATAGGAACAACGGCAAAAGGAAAACCAAGAATGATAACAACCATGAAACTCTCAAAACCGGGAGCTGATGGGGCTGTTTCCTTACTTGGCGAGCTTGCTGCAATTTTTGGTTCTGCGGTGATAGGGCTTCTTGCATACATGTTAGGAGTCTCGGACAATCTTGTGTTAACAGTTCTTATTACAACTGCAGGAGGCTTTTTTGGGACAAATGTGGACAGTCTTCTTGGGGCTACTCTTCAGAAGAGGGGTATGCTTTCGAATAGCGGGGTCAATTTCATAGCAACTTTTGCAGGGGCAGGAATTTCAGCATGCCTCTATCTCATTATAACCTGAATCCAGGTACGGAATAAATTTATAAATCAATTTTTATTCCCTGAAATAGTTTGGGGTTTTCAGACTCCGTACTTGCTGAACGAAGCATTCATTTATATTTTCAGGTATATATCTTCACAAGGGAACAGGGTTACTTCAATTACTTAAATATTCCATTTTTACTGAAATATTCCATTTTCGTTTTTGAGCTTAAGGAAGGTAACCAGATGACAGAAACCGAATATAAAGGCAAAAAAATTCTGCTTGTAATTGCCCAGGAGCAATTCAGGGATGAAGAATGTTTTATTCCGGAGCAGCTTTTCGAAGCTGCAGGAGTAAAAGTTACTGTTGCAGCCGAATCTACCAAAACTGCGAAAGGGATGCTGGGAGGCACAATTAAGCCTGATATAACGATCTCCGAAGCCAGAATTGATGACTACGACGCAATAGTGATCTCCGGCGGGTCAGGTTCAAGAAAATACCTCTGGGACAACAAACCTTTGCATGAACTCGTAAAGGAAGCAGATGCCCGAAAAAAAGTTGTTTCCGCTCTTTGCATCTCTCCTGTGGTACTGGCAAGGGCAGGTGTCTTGAAGGATAAAGAAAGCACGGTTTTCAAAAGTCCGGATGCCGTACACGAACTCAAGGAACACGGAGCTATCTATCTTGACAGTAACGTAGTGGTTTCGGGCAGAGTGGTCACAGGGCGAGACCCCGACAGTGCTGAAGCTTTCGGAAAAGCCGTTCTCGTAGCCCTGAATAAAGTGTAGTACCTCAGAAAGTTAAAAAATTTCATACTAAAAATTTCATACTTATACATTGCTGACCAAAAAACGGTCTGAAATTTCGAAGTTCTCCGATTATTAGGTGGTGCCCTGTTATGACAGCAGATCTTAAAGCTATACTGGATTATCACCAGACAAGTAAGCACAACTTCAAAACTTATGCTCCGGGCCCTCATCACCTGGATATGCAAATCAAGCCGGAATCATTTCTGAATTATAATGGAGCTCAACTTTTGAGCCTGGATAAATGGAGTGATGAGGAAATAAAACATGAGATTTTTCCAGCTTATGAGCAGGCTTTCTCACCGGAAAAACTTGAACCCTCCGAGCTTGATGCAAAAACTATTTCCAGGCTTTTTTTTGACAGCTTCGCAATCTCGGTCTGGAAAAAGGCAGAAGGTACTAAATGGCCTCTTCGTGTCAATCCATCCAGTGGAAACCTTCATCCGACTGAGGTTTACCTTATTTCCGGACCTGTCAATGGACTTATTAAAAGCCCGTCGGTCTGCCATTATGCTCCTTTGCCTCACGCTCTTGAATTGAGAGCCGAATTTTCCCTGGATACCTGGAAGCTCTTGAGCTCAGGCTTTCCAAAAGGCACTTTTTTTGTGGGCTTTACCTCAATTTACTGGCGGGTTTCCTGGAAATACGGTCTCAGGGCTTTCAGATATGCGCAGCATGATATAGGGCATGCAATTGCTGCCCTCACTTTTGCCGCTGCCGGGTTTGGTTGGGAAACAAGCCTCCTTGCGGATATGGGTTCGGAAGAAATTGCAGGGCTTCTCGGCATATCCGGAAGGAAAGGTCCTGAAAAACAGGAGCCCGCCTGTCTGCTTGCGGTCTATCCGGCAGGAGAAACCTGTAACAGAGGGAAAGTTAATTCCAGCGCAGTTTCTGCATTTGAAGCCCTTTCCTGGAAAGGCGTTCCTAACAATTTGAGCCCAAAGCACGTTGAATGGGTAGGCATTGAAAAGGCTGCTTCAGCAGCTCAAAAAACAGAAACAGATTACCTGGAGAAAAAAGGTGAACTGAAACCCGATACGCAGGTAGTTTCATCCCTTAAAGTTAATAATTCTAAGAACCTGTCAGATCTTGAAACGGTTCCCCTGCGCAGCGTCATTCGTAAAAGGAGAAGTGCCCTGGAAATGAATAACAGCGCATACATGGAGAAAGAAACTTTTTACGAGATGCTGCAAAAAACCCTCCCAGTAAACAATCCAATTTTCAATCCTCTTGCACTTGGTTCCTTTACACACTTGCTTCTTTTTGTAAACCGGGTAAAGGATCTTCTTCCCGGACTTTATATCTTCCTTCGAAAACCCGCGGAAAAAGAGAGGTTTAAAGCAGCAGTCAGGCCGGATTTCTTGTGGGAAAAACCGAAAAATTGCCCGTCGGACCTTGAGTTTTATCTGCTTATGGAAGAGACACTGGATGATTTTGCAGCCCAGCTGTCGTGCGCCCAGCGAAAAGTTGCAGATGCGTGCTTTACTGCCTGCATGCTCTCAGAGTTCGAAGAACCTCTGAATAAATTCGGCCCCTGGATATACCCGTACCTTTTTTGGGAATGCGGGATTCTGGGACAACTTCTTTACCTTGAAGCCGAGGCAAATGGGCTCAGAGGCTGCGGAATAGGATGTTTCTTCGATGATCCGTTACATGAGGCCATCGGGCTTAGAGGATTTGAATATCAGGACCTCTACCACTTCGCTGTGGGAGCACCGCTTCAGGAGATAGGCGTTATAACTTTGCCTGCATACGAGGAATAACTTTTATTCCTTCTTCTGCTCTTTACTCTCTTTTCTCTTTTCTTTACTTAACACTGCCCTTCTGACAATTCCAGGTTGGGAAGGAGGAAGAGGTCTCTCGCATGTTGACCCAAGTTCGCATTCTACCACAATTCCACGGAGCAGGCGGCCCAGAATGTCCGAACCTGTTACAATCCTCTTTTCCTCGCCCCAGTAAAGAATCAGGTCCTGGTCTATTACGTCATCTTCAGGGTACTGCGGGTACACTTTAAACTGCCGGATAACTCTTTCAAGTCTTGTCTTCGGAGACTTCACCACAACCGGGAAATGGCAATAAGAAAGCGGAATGAATGGGCCTTTTTTATAAACCGCATCCCGGAGAAAGTGATCTGCATCAAGCACCATAACAGGTTCGTCGCTGGAGCTGGTGATGACAACCCATTTTTTTCCGGATGCTTCGATTTTCTGCAGGAAAGGGTCCGAAGGTTCCCTTTTAAATAGAGGAAACACCGGACGGTTGCTTTCGACCGGCAGAGAAATTATACTTCTTGAATCTATTATCGAGCCTTCGTCAGAAATACTAACATCATCTATGGAAAGAAAGTTCAGGGCTCCTATCCCTTCAAAAGCGCAGATATCGGACTTTCCCGATTCAATGTGTTTTTCGAGCATAATCCGCATAGACTGCTCCTTGAAGAGGTCAAGTTTTTCCCTACCGAGCCACCAGTCAAGAATAAGGGCTGTGGGCTTGGCTACGGGATAGAGCAGCATCTGGTAGAAGCGGATTAAAGGGGTTAGTTTTGCTCCTAGGGACAGGGCATTTCGGGAAAAATAAGCCTGGGGTGCGATCTCTCCAAAACTGGTGATTACGAAAGTAGAGAAGAGAAAAGCTGAGGCTCCTGTCAGCACGGAACCTGTAAGCTGGGCAATGAGGACGTTTACGGCTATATTTCCCCAGAGCATTGTCGTAAGCAGGAAGTTTGAATCCCGCCGGATCTGCAGGATTTTGATAGCTTCTTTATTTTCTGCTTCAGCCTCGATCTCAAGCCTGAGCCTTCCAAGGCCGAAAACTCCGATTGTCATTCCGGAAAAGATAGCGGACTGAATGAGGCAGAATATGATCAATATCCAGATAATTATTTCATTCATTGTAAGTCTATAACCTCTATAATATCCGTATAAGGGTAGTCGAATGCCTTAAGCGACTCGAATGCCTTGAATCTAATCAATTACCTTAAGCCTAATCGAATGCCTTAATCTTCTATATTTCATATAAATTTAATCTCATTGTCTCAATTTTAGTAAATTTAATCTCATATTTTATTGCACTTAAGCCATTAACTTTTTGTGAATTCTCTGCGGCTTTTTTGTCAGGTAAAGAAGTTTCCAGAAAGATCTTTCTTATCTCTACCTTCTTATCTCTACCTGCGGATTTGCGGTCATTAGAGCTTGGCCGCATTCAATGCAATCTTCCGCACGCTCTTAAGAGCAGACGATAACTCATCTGAATTAAAATCCTTGAGTAGAAGTGAGTTTAACTTAAATCCTATCCTCTCCATCTCAGGCCTTAGTTTTTTTCCTTTTTCTGTAAGGTAGAGCCTTTTGACTCGTTTGTCATCCGGATCGATTTTACGGTAGACAATGCCTTCTTCTTCCAGTCTCAGTATGGATTTAGCAATCATAGTTTTGTCAAACCCACGTGACTGTGCAAGGGTTTCCTGGCTGCGACCTTCCTGATCATATAATGACATCAGGATAGCGAAATGCCCCCATCCTATGTGATACCGGGTCAGTTCTTTTGCGAAATGCTTCTGAACCGAACGGTAAGTAAATGATACCATTGCGGCAACTATGTCGATATCCTCAATCCATTGGATCGTTGTTTCTTCATTCATTATTTACACTCATGACAAATCAGTATCATTCGGAGCTATTGAAAAACTAATTGAGGGAGATACTATTTATAGCAAGTAGATTATACTAAAATCGTTGATTAATCAACTATATATAAGAAGAACTATTTTAAGGGTATTGTTCCTGAAATATCTTCTCGTGTGACAAATTTGTTTTGATTTTCTTGCTGCTTTCAATTCCTAATGCTCAGTAGACGATGACCTTGCTGATCAGTGATATTCATGGTGAAAAAAACAAATAATAACAGATCACTTGCTGAAAATATCGGAACATCTTCTGAAGTTCCGGAGATATGTCATACCCCTGTAACTCCTGCTATTGCAACAGCAAAAGGAACTGTCCTTTTTATCGCAATACTTGCGGGATTTATCACCCCTTTTGATAGTTCTGCAGTAAATATTGCCCTGCCTGTAATCGGGGCGGAATTTCATATGGACGCGATTGCTCTCTCGTGGGTTGCGACCGCGTATCTCCTTTCTTCAGCATTGTTTCTTGTCCCGTTCGGAAAAATCGCAGACATTTACGGAAGAAAAAAGATTTTCCTTTACGGTATTACGATCTTCAGCCTTTCATCTTTAATTATGACTATGGTTTCCTCAACGGAAATGTTGATTGTAGTCCGGGTTGTCCAGGGTATTGGGAGTGCCATGATCTTCGGGACAGCTGTAGCTATCGTTACCTCTGTCTTTCCGCCCGGGGAGCGTGGAAAAGCTCTTGGTATTTATATTACTGCAGTTTACATTGGGCTTTCCGTTGGTCCCTTACTTGGAGGTGTGATGACACAGTATCTTGGCTGGAGGAGCATCTTCTTCGTAAATATCCCTCTAGGTATTACAGCAATTCTCCTGATCCTGTCGAAGATTAAAGGTGAATGGGTCGAGTGCAGGGGAGAGAAGTTCGACCTGACAGGGTCAGTCATATATGGGGCAGCAGTAGTTGCAGTCATGTACGGTTTCTCAGTTCTCCCGGACTTTAAAGGGGCTGCCCTCATAGCCGTGGGAATTATCTTGGTGATTATTTTTGCTCTGTATGAGATGAGAATACCTTCTCCGGTTATTGACATTACTCTCCTGACAAAAAATCGAATTTTTGCCTTTTCGAACCTATCTGCGCTTATCAATTACAGCGCGACTTTCGCAGTGACCTTTCTCTTAAGCCTCGACCTGCAGTACACGAAAGGTTTCACGCCTGTGCATGCAGGGAGTATCCTGGTAGTGCAGCCAGTTGTTATGGCTATGATTTCGCCAATTGCCGGCCGGCTCTCTGACAAGATTGAACCGCAGATTGTTGCGTCTGCAGGAATGGCATTTACTGCGCTTGGCCTCTTCCTTCTAATTTTCCTTACAGAAACAACTCCTATCTGGTACCTGGTTGTCACCCTGATTGTTCTTGGTATAGGTCTCGGGCTCTTCTCTTCTCCAAACACAAATGCAATCATGAGTTCTGTTGATAAAAGATTCTATGGTGTCGCAGCGGGAATGAACGGGACTATGCGTCTCCTTGGCCAGATGCTGTCGATGGGTATCGCAATGATGATCTTTGCGATTGTTATCGGCCCTGTAGAGATCACGCCTGCATATTACCCCCAATTCGTTTTAAGTGTGCACTATGCGTTCATCCTGTTTACAGCCTTTTGCATTATAGGAGTATTCGCATCCCTGGTGAGAGGGAAAAGAAGTCCGATAGTTCATAACCTTATACCTGAAAAAGGCAAAAAATAATACGTTAATCCTGTGTAATTCATTTAATCGAGGTGATACTCATGAAAATTATTGGAATTAATGCAAGCCCGAGAGGGAATGAAAGCAATACTCTTCAACTGGTAAAGTCTGTCCTCAAAGGTGCTGAGTCCGAAGGAGCGGAAACCGAGCTGGTAGATCTCTACAAACTCCGTATAGAATACTGCACAGGGTGTGGAGCCTGTTACGCGACCGGGGAATGTCCCCAGTTCGATGATTTCGAAGAGCTTTTTGATAGAATTTTGAATTCCGATGGAATTGTTTTTGGCGCTCCGAATTATATTAACTCGGTCCCGGCCCCTATGAAAGCTTTCTTTGACCGGTTTTCGGATGCTATTCATTGCCAGATGCTGACCGGAAAGTTCGGGTGCTCCGTGTCCACGGCAGGAGGAAGCAAGGCGGATATGGTTGTGGAATACATGAACAGTGTGCTTATGAATCTGGGTGTTACCGTTGTCGGTGGCCTTGGTGTTGCGGTTGGGTTATATCCTTCTGCACTCCAGCAAGCTGCGGGAACTGCTGAAGATCTTGGTAAGAAGCTGGCAAAGTCGATTCGCGGAGAAATAAAATATCCGGATCAGGATGAAATGCATCGCCAGACTACAGCATATTTCTGCCAGCTTGTAAAATCCAATAAAGAGAGATTTGCCCACGATTATGATTGGTATGTCCGGATGGGCTTGATAAAATAAGAATTCACCCGGTGCTGAGTAGTACAATGAAAACTTGATGGACATATTTGAGAAACAGGAGTAAAATAATATTCTTCCCTTTTTATACTTCGGATTAAGTATCAGGGCTATCGGAATCTTCATAAGTTACTTCCCAAAAGTAGATCTAAGAAGATAATGAGGCAATTGCCACAAAGTGAGCAATCCAAAATGAAGAAAGGTGCCTAAGCGGATTAAGTAATACAAATAGACTTGCTTTTCATTCTTTATTGGATAGCGGTATATCATGAACTCTTTAGATGGAAAAACATTTCCAAATAAAAAAAGTGTTTTTTTCCAAGTTCCATCTATTTTTTTCAAATTCATAACGTAGTTAATCCAACTATATTTCTTGTCCGAGTTGCCCTCCATTGCTTCTTTAAATATTTCTTCAAAACCAATGTCGGATTTGATAGTTTGAAGTTCACTGAGGGTATTTTCTGGTATAAAAGCCTCGAAATATTTGTTGGCAATAGACAGGCCATGAAAAATCGGCTCTTCTATTTTATAATCTTTTGAGCTTTGCAAAAAATAATTCCAATTAAGCGTATTCTTGTAATACCTTGTAACCTCAGCAATATCACAATAATCTTTAAAGATTTGGGGTGATACACTAGAATTAATATGCTTATCTAGGTGAAGACAAAGATGTTGTAACATATCTTCAGGAGCAAGCATCAGTGTCTCGATACCGGCTATCTTGACTGTTTTGGCATTATTCCAAAATTTATTAATATCGACCTTATAAGGACTTTCATGTGGTAGAATATCCCAATGGATTTCAATAATAGTTTTTTTATTTTGATGTATGAATGGTAGTTCTTCATTCCATACCGTTTGAAACTGTTCATGCAGTTTCGTTGGAAAGATACTTGTAGCAGAGTACTTTAGCTCAGTTAATTCTTTTTTAGCCTTTTGCAAGTCTTTCTCTTTTATAAGCAGATCGATATCACTCATTGGCCTTAAACCGATATTTTTATAGATCTCCTCTGCCAGGAAAGCTCCTTTCAGGACTATAGTATCAATACCTGTTTTCTTAAAAGCCGTAAGAATCTTACTTAATTCATCATAAAGGAGCATGTTTCGAGCAAGATTACTGTAATACATTTTCTCCAGATTCTTCATGACTTCAGAGGGCACATCTTTACCATTGCTAATTTTTTTCAAGTTCCAATAAAATAATGGTGAAATACCCTGTTTTATAGAACAGTCTACAATATAGTTCCAATCCAATACATTACTCAAAATTTCCTCTATTTTGCACTTAATGTCCTCACTTATGCTTAATCTTGAGCAGTATAAAAGGAGTTTATCTTCAGATGACAAACTTAATTGGACCATAGTAATCCGATCTCCAGTAGTTTTTCCTTTATTCTTTATTGATAATGTTGTGATTGAGTCTTAAAAAGTTGTGCATATTCGCCATCTAGAACCATCAATTCTTCATGATTCCCATTTTCCAGGATTCTCCCTTCCTTCAAGAAATATATACAATCAGCCATCCTGACTGTCGAGAGCCTGTGGCTGATTATTATAGCAGTCCTGCCTGCAGCAAGTTGCCGGAACTTTTTGAAGACCTCATCCTCAGCCTTAGGATCGAGGGAGCTTGTAGGCTCGTCCAGGACTATCAACTGAGAATCACGTAAAAAGGCCCTTGCCAGAGCAATTTTCTGCCATTCTCCAATACTTAACTCTGTACCGTCTTCGAACCATTTTCCTAAAATAGTCTCATAGCCATTATCCAGGCGATCAATAACATGGTCTGCTCCCGAACACTCCGCTGCATACAGGATATTTTCCGTCTCAACAGGCGTATCTATGCTGCCGAACCAGATATTTTCCCTGGCTGTCAGGTTGTAATGTGTATAATCCTGAAAGACGACACTAATCTCCTTTCGCAGATCCGATATCCTTAGATCGCGTAAGTCGATTCCGTCCAATGCAATCCTTCCATGCTTCGGATCGTAGAGCCTACAAAGAAGTTTTATAAGTGTGGTTTTTCCTGATCCGTTTTCCCCGACCAGGGCTATTATCTGACCGGGACTTATGTGCAGGTTGATGTCCTCAAGTACTCTGGTTCCCTGGTCAGGATAACAGAATCCCACGTGCTCGAAGGAGATTCCCTCTTTCATAGCCTCGGGTACTGGCACCGGATTTGGTGATTCCTTCACAGCAGGCTTGAGGTCAAGAAATTCGTAAAGGGTTGTCAGGAAGAGATTATCTTCGTAGAGCCCTGCAAAACCGTTCAAAAGGCTGGAAAGGAACGACTGCCCCTGTTGTAAAGCCCCGAAGTACATGACAAGGTCACCAAGAGTTATGCTACCCTGAAAAGCCCTTTGAGCTATGAACACAAAACCGCCAAAGATAGCCACAACACCAATAGTTTGGGCCACCAGATCTGCTGCGGATCGTCTGGCTGTTATGGAAAGCCGTTCATTTCTAAGTTCTTTACGGAGGTTGTGATACCTTTTTATAAATAAAGGCCCAAGCTCGAAAAGTCGTATTTCTTTGGCGTGGCTGTCACCGGTAAGCAGCCAGTGAAAGTACCAGGCTTTTCGTTCTTTTGCCGTACACGCACGTTGCCAGCGATAGGTTTTGTCCGAGTATATCAGGCGGATAAGGGCTGTTGGTACGGCTGTGATAGTGAGAGCTACAGCCACGATCCAGCTAAGAGAGGCAAGTAATCCAAATACAGCCACCAGGGACAAGCTGCTCTGGCCTATCTGGACAAGACCATTAACTATACGTGTCGGCCTGAAAGGAGCATCATTTTGGGCTCTATGAAGAGTGTCGTAATATTTTGGATTTTCGTAGTATTCCAGATCTGCTTCTATCGATTTGGCATGGAGTAGATCAAGGATATGGTCTGATACTAGGGCTGCCTGAGTCTCGCTGACCACACCTGAGACTGAGCGGCTCAGAGCAGTGAGAAAAGCTACGCCTGCTGCAAGGGAGATAAGGAACAGAATGTGCCCGAAGGTAGCCTCTTTGTTGGCCGAGTTCATGCCAGCCGTCACAGAGTCCACTATCAGCTTCATAAGGTAGAGAGAAGCAAGTGGCAGAGTACCTTGCAGCACTACCAGAAAAGCACTTACGAGTGTCCATCCCGGTGCACTTTGCCAGACAAGAGAAAGTGCACGTTTAAGGCGGAGAACATTAATTACTTTTTCTTTTGTAGATTCAGTTCTGAGTGCATGCATTGTTACAAGAAGACTCACTTATTTTTTGAAAGATTATTTTCAACACCGAAGATTTCTCCAAGGCATGGAATTGTTTGCGATTGGGCAGCTACAGGATCATGATCTCCTGCGATTCTAAAGAGAGAAGCACACTACGGAAAAAGAAGGAACGCAGGCTGTCTCAAAACTTGATCCATTTCTACAATTAGATGATAGTTATTGTTGACTTTAAATTTAGATCGGAAATTGCTCCGAAATTTGGGTATAAATTTACCATATAGTAGAATATTTTCTCCCAATTGTAGAATTAAATTTAGTTTTGAGACGCCTGAATAGATGGTTTTTTTCAAGTCTATACCCTTCTGAGGAATGGTCGGATGAGATAGCACGCCAGAGAAAGTGAAGGGAGAAGTATGCTCTTGCGACTCATATAGGCGATCAGTAGTCTTTCTAGTCCTAATCCCAAAGAAATCTTCTTTCCATTCCGTTCTACTTTAGTCACATATCCTAGGATGTTAGAATTGAGAATCAGACCATCCGGCTCAGATGTGTTGTCCCCTTTAATAAGATAACAGCCCCCTTTATTTTCTACTACTCTGTGGATGACCAACTTTCCTGTCCCCGGTCGGATGAAGGCCACAACATCTCCCAGTCGAGGGCGACCGAATGACAGAGGGGAGATGATGATAGTGTCACAGTTTCTGATAAAGGGGTACATGCTGAAGCCAGGTGCCTGGAACCGAAAGAGTTTGCCATTCTCAGTGACTGCCCTGAGAAGTTCGACTAAGACTTTCATAGAAAGGTCGCCCTTCTCGTGGTCTATAATACCTTCAGGTTTCAATCTCTACTTCCTTTTAAACAATTTCTACTATAGCCATGCGACATCCTTCTTGACATTACTGGACGACGATTAGCATGTACCCTATCTCCTGGCAACAGAATACTGAGTGAGGATATAAACAGAATCAATAGCACCTTTTGTCACCACAATTTCACCTTTTCAGTCTTGATGCACATCTCAAGAGATACATATTTTTCTACTGAAACAAAACCACTTTAATGTCGAGTAAATCACCAATCATTGAATGATTATGAATGATTGCAATCCATTTCATACGACACTATTTGGTTGGCACGATTCTAGTGCATCGATTCCAAATTATAGAAATAAAACTGGACTTTGAAATCAACACTGTTCAATGAGTTTCCCCTAAAAAACTACAAATGGACACGAATAAACACGAATTGAAATCATCTGTGTTCATCTTTGTTTATAGTGATTTATTGAGGATATATAAAATCGAAACACTAGTGTCTCGTCAACAGTAAAATGCTGTATACAATCAACTACAATTATGAATAATCAAATCTTTGAGAGTTGACGTGACACTAGGTTCACATCACTATAATCTGGAAATCTGTTTTTCTACAAACGATCATGATTTCTCAAGAATTCGACAACTTTTTCATCTGGAACGAAACTTAATTCTCGATATGGAATCTCTTGTATTAGTTCTTCGATAAATTTAAGTGAAAATTGCGTTCCACTACGATCCCATCGAGTTATAAAGGATTTTTCCAATAAGAAACATGCTGCCTCTATATTCGTACACTTATGAAGTGTATTTTTATCTCCATGTTTAATGAAAAATATATTATGCAATGGGATTTTCATCGAGGAACAAGCATCAGGGTCACCGTTCCAGGGGGTGCCATACATCCAAAAACATCCGTCAATATTACGTATAATTATACGATCATCGCTTAATACGGTTACACCCTCGATGTTAGACCAAATCTGTGCTAATGTGCTTTTTCCTGAGCCAGAATTACCCGCAAAAATTATACCTCTGCCACGATCACAAATACCACATGCATGTAACACTATTCCGTATCCCAACGATAATAAGTTTATGATCAAGATCTCATCTAATGGATATCCGACAGGAAAATTAAGTCCTTTTTGAATATAAATATGCCCGCATTTATAATCATTATTTAATATAACTATATAGGGCGGATAATTTGAATCGATCATTAAAGCTTTTTTCCCGTGATATGAATAAAGAGCCCATATACCGTTAGAATCAAAAATTTTACTTTCAAATGGATAATCGAGTTTATCTTTATATGATAAGGTAAGGGTTATATCCGGTTCGCATTGATCAACCGTAAATTGTTTATAAGGCTCAATGATCTCAAACTTCAGATCTGAAATCTCTGAAGTTAAAAAGATGGTAATATCCGCTATCTTTAGATTCATTTTATCAAGACATATATCTTTCATGCCACACATCTCAACTGTTTATAATTATCTGATGATGACCATTCGTGCAACCACACAATGCACTTCCCTTTGTGCAAGCAAGAACTAAATCATTTGGTTCTAACTTGATTTTACTTACCTGCGGTGTGTTATAGATCTTCTTTACTTTATTTTTAAGTTCCATTTAACCAGCTCCTTTTATTTTGGTCGTCCACTGATACAGGATTGGTATTTTCAAGATAGAATGCCCAACGCGACTTTTGATTGCGTTTTGATGCTTTTGCAACACGAGGCTCTACAAACGCTAAACTCACGGAAAAAGAATGAGAGTAGACGTTATTACGATTACTGTGAGGTAATAACAACTGAATACAAATGGACGCTCTTTATTTTTGCAATTTGATAAATCCCAATGCATTTGCGCGCAAATGGGCTATGTCACAAATATATTTAATAGGTTGCTTATAGCCATCTTCTTCTATTTTCAATCTTCCTGGACATATATTACATAGAGAAATTAAATTGCACTTCTTGCAAGTAATATCCTCATACCATTCCCTAAAATTGGTTTCAGAAAAACACTCATACCATATTTTTTTGAATTTATTTTCGCGGATGTTATGGCCATTTAATCGGAAAAGAATGCACGGACTTACGTAGCCGTAGGGATCTAGTTGAAATGTAATTTTGCCCGCGCCGCAAGGGAAAATGTCTTCTGACTCGGGAATTATACCAAAATACTTTTGTCCTAGCTCACTCCAAGCCGTATAGCGTTCTTCATCTTCCAAGTCGATTTTAACTATTTGTTCTGGAAATAAGCGTACATCATATGGCTTTTTTGATCCATTTAATCCCGGATTAATAATAGGATCAAAACGAAATTCTAATCCTTGCTGATTAGCATATTCCTTTATGCTAGTAAATTCATGTTGATTTAAACTCATTGGCATAGTTTTTATTATCACTGGTATATTTCTTTGAGTAAGTAAGTGTATTCCTTGAATGCAACGTTCAAAAGAGCCTGAAACTTTAGTGATGCTTTCATGAACATTTTTAGTCGTTCCATACAAAGGAATCTCAACAGCAAAAGGTGTATATTCTAAAAAGAGATTTGCGATCTCGGGGGTGATTAAAGTTCCGTTTGTGAAAACCCTAACCAATAGCCCTTTCTCTTTAGCATGAACATAAATCTCCCCAAAATCAGGGCGCAGCAGAGGTTCTCCTCCAGTAATCTGTAACCATAAACAACCTTCTTCAACAATCTGATCAATGAAATTACATATTTCAGAACACGAAAGCTCTTTTGATGCCGTATCCTCAGCGTTGGTTATATCGCAATAGCAGTGAACACATTTATTATTGCACCTGTATGTAAGTTCAATGCCACCATAAATCGGTATTCTTTTTTTGGCAGCGTTGGTGTACATAGCTCGACTAAAACTACTAAAATCAATAGATTTAGTTATACTCGAGCACCCCATGTTAATCCCCTTTCAGAGTTATACAATTAATCATTTCTAGATCTTGAATGAACTTAACCACATCTCTTTCGACAACATCCTTATCAGCAAAAAACTCTTCAATGATAAGCTCATTCACATCTTTGATTCGCTTTCTGCCATCAATATTCTCCCAAATAAAAGCAGCAACAGTATTAAGAACATAGATATTTTCGAGATCTCCTATATTTTGTCTAATAGGAACCAAAATAACTTCATCTGCAATCTTTCTCGATACAATATTAGGGTCCTTCTCGAAGCATTTCTCTAAATAACTCATGAGTTTACCCCTTAAGTCTTTCTAATATTTTAATATATGTAGTGATCATAGTTATATTTTTCGAATTTAAACTATTAAAAAATAATAAATTTTATATAAAATATATTACATAATGGTATCAATAGATAAACATGAAAAGTGAGTTTACTTCTAATACAGTCGTTTTTCAGGTTGTCTGCCATTGAATGTTGATGTTTTAAAATCCCAGTACTTCCTCCTTGTTTGCTTGCATTCTTATAAGTATGTTAAGATTTTATATACTTTAGTCTATATTTTCTCATAAGTAGTTTACAGAACTCACAGTCTGTCGAGTCTTCAATTTGCGGCAGACCCAGGGTAAAATGCTATTCCAAAGTAAAGAACTCATAGATATATTTCGAAGTAAAGTACTCACATATGTACTGCCATAAATTTATCGTGGCCGGAGGTTTATTTAATGGATCTGTCTAACCAGAGTAAAGAGAACGGAAGTCACGTTTCCGGAATTGATAGGGGTAAGGTCGTAATGTATGGTCTTAGCACCTGTGTATGGTGCAAAAAGACAAAGAAATTACTTACCGATCTGGGTGTGGATTTTGACTATATATATGTGGATAAGCTTGAAGAAGATGAAGAAGACAAGGCTGTTGCTGAGATAAGACGCTTTAACTCTTCAGTTTCTTTTCCGACAACTGTTATTAACGGAGAAAAGGCGATCGTGGGTTTTAGGGAAAAAGAAATTCGTGAATCCCTTGGCTTTTAAGGAGGATTTGGGCTGAAAGAAGAGATTTTTGATAAAACTTTTTCTGAAAAAGTTTTTGCTTTTAAGGGGAAATTAGGTTGAAAGAAGAGATTTTTGATAAAACTTTTTCTGAAAAAGTTTTTGCTTTTAAGGGGGAATTAGGTTGAAAGAAGGGGAAGCTGCCGAAGAAAGCATAACAGAAGAAGAAGTGGACAAAGTCTACAGGCGTTTGAATGCCCAGGTTGAAAAGTCTGGCTATCACCTCAACCCTGACGTTGAGTTCACAAAGGACCTTGTGCGAGGACTGCTTGCCAATGAGCAGCGGTACGGTTACTGGTCCTGCCCATGCAGGCTTTCTGCTAATAATCTGGAAGAAGACCTGGATATTGTCTGTCCCTGTTATTACAGAGATCCCGATCTAAACGAGTACGGGGCCTGTTACTGCGCCCTCTATGTTTCCGACGATGTTATCCGAGGAGAACGAGAAGTGGAATCGATTCCTGAAAGGCGTCCTCCTCGCGAGGAGAGAGAAGCTGCCAGAGCTGAAGAAAAGAAAAGAGCGGAGATGATGGAAACTATGGAATTTTCAGGGGAACTTTCAAAGCCGGTATGGAGATGTAAGGTTTGCGGATATCTCTGTGCCATGGACGAACCGCCTGGGGTCTGTCCTATCTGTAAAGCGAAAAAGGAAAGATTCGAACGGTTTATGTAAATCTCAGTAAATGAAATTTCAGTAAATTTTTTCTCTTTCTAATTTTCCTTTTTAATGTCCTTTTTTTCCACTTCACTTTATTCTTTTTCTTACTTTTTCAATTAATAAAGTAGAGTATGATAATTAAACTTCTGCCAAAAAAGAAAAAAAATAGGAACTTTAAAAGAAGAGGCCGTAAAGACTCCATTTCTATGTATTATAAAATTACTTCTTTGGTTTTGGTTTCTTGTCGTCGCCCTTTGGTTTACAAGCCATATATTCACCTCTTTTAATTTATTAATAGATTTAAAACTTCTTTACTTATTATAAAATCAAAGACAATAAACATTTTGGTTTTAATTAGTATTTTTCTTGTGCCAGGGTTCGAAGTCAGGAATTTTGAAGAAAAAGAATCGGCAGGATACGGAAAACGGATGAAATCCCCAAAGCTCTCCAATAAGGTTAAAAAGATTTGATCTTGTTATCACAATACGGAATTAGCAGAGCAGGTGCCTACTTAAAAGGTGATTAAAAGCTATGTACTTTTCCTGTGTAAGGTTTGTACCACATCATGGACCATAAGAAGAAATAAAATGAGGTTCATTTCAAGATTTGATTGCAGCCATTATGGCTAGGTTGCGGGATTTCCATAAGCAGTCCACATGTCTAAATCCTGCTGCCTTCATGTCATGGAACATCTCCCAAAGCGTTCCAGGTTTATCTCCCATCTTTTGGGCATTTTCCAGTCGATTAAGCTTTAGTTCATCAAAGGTCCATTCCTGCCCGAGCTTCTCCCTAAGCTGTATGACCAGAGAATATATGAGGTTATTAAATTCCCATTGATCAATAATTGGAGAGTCTTCCCTAAAAAGATCCCCGTTTATAAATAAACCCTGCTCTTTAAGAAGTTCACGGATATCGGAATACAGTTTGATTCTGTTTTCAAACTCCACATGATGAATAGAAAAACAGGATACAACAGCATCAAATCCTCTATCTTCAGTTATGCCCAGAATTCCTTGATTCAAATCCCGTTTAATTATAGTCATGTTTTTATTATTCCTGAACCTTTCGCTGCTTCGCTTTATCATCTCATCAGAGAAATCGAGCATGAGAACATTTGCGTGAGGCTTTAACTTCACGATTTCAGCTGTTACATCGCCTAGGCCACAGCCCAGGTCAATTATCTTAGGATTCATTGGTCCTAGTTCGGTTGCCATCTTTGAAATAATTGACAATATTTCTTTCCTTTCAGGTATGATTATATCAGCTGTTTGGGCATAATTTTCAGCAGCTTCTGGATGAGTCCATCCTTCTTTTTTCTCCTTTTCCATATCCAGCAGTATCTCCTTAATCCGTTATAAAATCCATCTATGACGTTATTGAGCTAATCTCAAAACTCAAAATTACTTCTCTTAATCACGGATTTAGAATAATCAATCGATTCTCTGATTATGGAAATATTTACGAAATATTACGGCTTTAAAAATAGAATTGGTTTTGAGATGAGCCCCATAAATAAAATACTGAGGTTTTTCATTTAATTTTTAATGTTTGGAAGCCCAGCGTGTTGAGACTAATAAATGTAAAAATTAAAGATCTTAGATCAAGGGCATTGACTTTTAAAGTTTTAAAGAAACCAATTGCACTAAATATTTAACTTTTTAAGAATAATTTCATCACTTAATAACGACTTGATATTCCACATCAGATATAATTCTATTACAGATAATAGAACAAATAAATAGTAATGTAATAATTAAAATATTAATCTATTCTCACTGCTTATTAAATATAGACATATTGTCGTCAAAGAAAAGGAACCTGAAGAGGATAAATGAAAGCAAAATTGGAGCAATTTCCGTCAATAAACCCGAATCCCGTGCTCAGTGTGGAAAAGGATGGGACGGTTCTTTACTCAAATAGGGCAGGTGAAACCTTATCTCATGAGTGGGGCGTGGGAATCGGAGAAAAACTGCCTTCATGTATCGGAGATTTTGTGCAAAGGGTAATTTCCCGGAATAGCCCGGAAAAAATGGAGGTTAAAGTGGGGAAAAGAATATACCTGGTCGCTTTTCACCCCTTGCCCGAAGAAGGACGCGTAAATATTTACGGATTCGATATAAGCGACCAGAAAGAGCTTGAAGAAAAACTCCGTATCAAGGAAAAACAAAATGATGTTCTCTACAAGATAGGAAAAATCTCCCTTGAGTACGAAAGCCTTCAAACCTTCATGGATGAGAGCTTAGAGCTGATTGCAAGCATCCTTGAACAGGAGTACTGCAAAATTATGGAACTCATGCCCGACGGAAAATTTCTGTTAAGGGCTGGAATCGGCTGGAAACCTGAGTTTGTGGGAAAAAATATTGTTGAAGGGGAAAAGGGATCCCAAGCAGGGTATACCTTACTTTCAAGAGTGCCTGTAATCGTAGATGACTTCGAAGAAGAAAACCGCTTTAAGAAACCGGAAATACTGAAAATTCACGGCGTGGCTAGCGGAGCAAGTGTTATAATTGGCAGTATGGGAAAAATCTATGGAGTACTTGTTGTCAATTCCACGAAAAAAAAGAAGTTTACATCAGACGATACTTACTTTCTCAATTCAGTGGCTTTTTTGATTGCACAAGTAGTCGAACGCAAAAAAACAGAAGAAGCCCTTAAAAAGGCACATGAAAGTTTGGAAGTGAAAGTTAAAGAACGTACAGCAGAGCTTGAGAAGGCTTATAACTTATTGAAAGAAAGTGAAAAAAGTCTTGCTGAAGCTCAAAAAATGGCTCACATCGGACATTGGGAGTGGGAAATTGCAAATGATAAATCATACTGGTCTGATGAACTGTATCGCATTTTCGGACGTAACCCTCAAGAACCATGTCCAACTTATAAAGAGTTTTTGAATTATGTGCACCCCGACGATCGAGATTATGTCAATAGCGCTACCCGCGGGGCTATGAATAGAAAGCCTTGTAGTATTGATTACCGGATTATCTCGACTGATGGAGGGGAGCGTACAGTACATATGCAATCCAGGATTATTTTTGACGCGGAGAATACGCCTGTTCGAATAAAGGGAATAGTTCAGGATATTACCGAATCTAAAATAGCAGAAGAGAAAATTCAGAACTTAGCAAATATTGTGGAATCATCGCAAGATGCTATTGTAACTATGTCTCTTGATGGTATTATTACAAGCTGGAATAAGGGCGCAGCGCAGATTTATGGTTATCCATCGAAAAAAATTCTCGGAAAAAATGCATCAATACTAGCACCGGATAATCTTAAAGATGAAATCAAAAAGTTAATTGACAGGATTAAACAGGGAATAAATATCAAGAATTACGAAACTTCACGGTTGAAAAAAGATGGTACGCTAATAACTGTTTCAATAACTGTTTCTCCAATTTTTGATACATCTGGAAGGCTGGTTGCTATTTCAGTCATTGCCAGAGATATTACTGAACGAATCAAGGCGGAAAAATCCCTGGAGAAAACTGAAGCCACCAGAAAAAAAGAAATCCATCATAGAATCAAGAACAATCTGCAGGTAATTTCTTCCCTGCTTGATCTACAGGCTGATAAGTTCGATAACCCGAAAGTTATTGAGGCTTTCAGGGAAAGCCAGAACCGGGTTATATCTATGGCTCTTATCCATGAAGAACTCTATGAAGGGGAAGATACTGATACGCTAAACTTTTCTGAATACATTAGAAAGTTAGCTGAAAACCTTTTCCAGACTTATATAATTAGTGACAAAAATATCCACCTGATCATGGATATGGAAGAGAATGCATTATTTGATATGGATATTGCTGTCCCTTTAGGAATAATTGTCAATGAACTTGTTTCCAATTCCCTCAAACATGCATTTCCCGGTAGAGATGAAGGAGAAATCCGAGTCAAACTCCGTAGAGAAGAAAATGGAGAACACAAAAAGAAAGGCAATAAGGGTACCGGTTTTACTCTGACCGTTTCAGACAACGGTGCAGGCATTCCTGAAAACCTTGATTTGGAAAACTCCGATACTCTTGGAATACAGCTGATAACCATCCTTGTAGATCAGTTAGATGGGAAACTCGAACTAAAAAGGAACAATGGAATAGAGTTCATTATAAGGTTCACAGTAACAGAAGAAAAATAAACGAATGTCAGCACCAGCTCTACAATAATCAATTTAATTACAAAGTTAGCACACTATTAATATGTTATTTGTAACAGTAATGACATAATGTTCCAAAGGGAAGGCAAGGTAAGAGTTAATGCAAGAATCCCCAATATAGAAAAAATTCAACTAACTGTCTAAATCTGCGAAATAACAACCTTTTCCCGAAAACGTAGCTATAAGGAATAATTCTCTCGATTTCAGGAAAAATTGAAAAAATTAAGACATTTTTTGTTTTTGTGTTTTGTGAAATAATTTTTCCTGTTTTTAGACTGGTTATTCCTCTGGGATAGATTCATACAATTTTCTCCTTTCCAGAGGCATGGATTTGAGATACTCTTTTGCTTCTTCCGGAGATATGGCTCTACGGGTTCCGTCAGGTTCCTGTATGACCACTCCGCTTTCTATGAGCATCTTGTACCTTGCTTTTCGAACTTCTTTGTCAGGGTGACAGACGAAATGGCAGTTGGAACAGGTGTATTCCATCCTGGACCCTGGAATAAGGCATATAAAAAATCCACCTTCGAACTTCGGCCTACCGAGGTACGCTTCTATGGTACTGGGCAGCGCAGCAGTGAAATCCTCATCTTTTTCGGGGATTTTAAAGCGTGCCGGAGACCAGGTGGACCATTTTCCTGAGGCATTCAAGCCTGTAAGTCCTCCACAGACAAGGAAGCAGCGGCTATTACTTCTTCGCTTCCCGTAGCTAAATTCCTTTCCTCCCAGGGTTAAAGTGACTTTCTCAACCGGGTCTACGTATCCAGAGGAACATACTGAAAGGCAGAGTTTGCATTCGTCACAATAGTTCTCTTCTTCTGGCAAGGGGTCTGTTGGGATAAGTTCTGCGTCCGTAACGACCGAAGCCAAGACAATAGCGGATCCGTATTCCTTTGTAATAATATTCCCTGAATATCCAAAATGCCCTATCCCGGAGCGTACTGCCAAGTACCTGTGGGAAATAGGGGGGTGCATATCCAGCAGCCAATTTTCCGTATCCATTCGGTAAACGAAATTTGCAGACTGAGGGACAGCTTTGTATCCATACTGTTGTAAGAACCCCGCCATCTCAAGGGCTATCCCGTTGGCAAGGGTAGTCGTCCGCACCTTATTAGTTTCGAGAGATTCATGATCTTCTTTTTTAAAATAAGGGTCTATAAGGTTCTGGTCAAAAGCCAGGGCAAAACAGACAGCAGATTTTGCCTCTGGCAGCACATAGGTCAGATCGGCAGAAGGAGGGCCGCCTGAAAGAGTTTCGGTCGTTGCAATGCCTACTTTGAAGGCTCCAAGGGTCAAAGCCATCTTTTTTAGGGCTTCGGTCAGTTCTACCATTTTCGATTCTTCGGTCAATTCTTCCACTTTTGATTCCTCCGGCAAATAGAATAGTAGATCAGGTTTCAAAGCAATTTATGTAAGGTAACTGATATAGACTTAATCTGCATTAAAATGTACTGTTTTTCTAAAAGTATATTCTGATAACCTTTGGGATCAATTTTCGTATGGTACTTCGTTTTGCAGGCTGTTTCAAAACTAAACTCAATTCTACAGTGTGACAAGAAGTTACGAAACATATTGCGTACACGCTATCCCTTCTGTTTAGGATAATCCTACTAAGAGCCTATCCGAAAAGTCAGTAATGCATGTTGAAAAGTCACAATAGAGCTATAATATCCGAGTATCCGTTCCGGTTTTGTATATTGCCTGTTTGGTAAAAGTTACAGCAGGTAACCACTTTTCGGATAGGCTTTAAGTGCCTATCCGACAACTCAATAATGGCCTGTTGTAAAGTTACAATAGGTTTATAATATTCGGGTATCTGTTCGGGTTGTGCATATTGCCCATTGTAAAAGTTACAGCAGATCACAACAATTTTCGAACAGGCTCTAAGAAAAATAACCAATCGCAGTAAATTTAAGCCTTGATCTCGAATTTTCAATCATCTATACGAGTCTTATTATCTTTTATAAATTTGATCGGGGATTTATCGGCCAAAAATTCCCCATTCCCATATATAGAACGATCGAGTTTTCAAATGGCTTTTATAAAACAAAATGAATAACAACCACATTGTTACATACGTTAATCAAATAATGCGTGATAAAGTCAATAAGTGCGTGATAAAGCCAATATAATAAACAATACGCTGCCCACAATGGTACAGTATTCAATAAATTTCATGAGATTGCTTTCAGAACTTTCACCAATGTTAAGCTTTTTTGAAGTCATAACTATAATAAGAACCAAACATATTAAAAATTTTGTCATTGTAACACGCGGAATCTTTAAGGAAACAGGATGGCAACAGTACGAAGAGCAACACAAAGGACGGGCAGATAGTACGCCTTCCGGATATTAGTCTGAGCTATGTTTTTGTAATATCAGTATAATTCAATGCAAAATAGTTAAAAAAATATATATACAGTGTGTCCTGCTAATATTGTATGGAGGTCATGAATGGAAAACAAGCTAGAAGAAGTTGAGAGAGATTACATAGAATTCAGAAAAGAAATGGAAGAGGAAGAACACAGAAAGAGTGAAAAACAATATATAAAAAAGTCAAGGTAACATAATTTCAGGTAATAGATTGCTATCTTTCGGTTATGTTGAGAAATCGTTTAATGTATAAAAAACCTTTCTAAGTATGGTGTATTCATTTTGCGTTGCCTTGTAGAATATGTGTAACTGAATACATATATTTATTTGGTATAAAATTTATTAACACTAAGGTTTATCCATTATAAAAAAACATTATGGATTGGGGGAATTTTATGGAAACAATGGACGCAATTTTCACCAGGAGAAGCATCCGAAAGTATCTGCCAAAGCCAGTAGACAGAGATGTGATTGAAAATATTTTGAAAGCAGGAATGAATGCGCCGTCGGCAGGAGATGAACAGCCCTGGCATTTTGTTCTAATTGATAGACGCGATTTGCTTGAAAAGATATCGGAAATACATCCATATGCAAAAATGTTAAAAGCTGCTCCTGCTGCGATACTGGTTTGCGGAGATCTGGACGTTCCCAAGTTCAAAGACTTCTGGATTCAGGACTGCTCAGCTGCAAGTGAAAATATGTTGCTGGCAGCTCATGATCTGGGGCTCGGTGCAGTCTGGATCGGGGTATACCCTGCTGAAAATATGGTTAGAGAAGTCCGAAATCTGCTAAATATCCCGGAACATGTGGCTCCGTTTTCGATTATTGCAATGGGCTATTCGGCAGAAGAAAAATCAGGTAAGCTCAGGTACGATGCTTCGAGAATCCATAACAACTCCTGGTAAAAAAAATTCATGTATTTTTAGATAAATTTCGGGGTGTATATAAAGTGAAAGGATATACCTTTTATAATGGGTATACATTTTATATTTCTTTTTATAACAGGCATACATTGCATATTTCTTTTGGCTCACTCCGCATCTTTATTTCTCATTTTTCACTTTATTTCTCTGAATTCTATCTGTCATGTTAATTATCAATACATTTTAGGAATGTTCTCTAATAAAACAGGATAATTAAGCGTAAAAATTCAGCAGTAGTTCAAAGAGGGTTAGCTTATGGAAAAGAAACTGGTATCAGGGCTCGTTTTAATTATAATGCTTTTTGCTGCACTGCCTTATTCAGCAGGAGCGGTAAATGAAGGAAATGTTCTTAAGTATACTAGCTCAGGAAACGCTTTTGGTGGCGGAGACAAGCTTCAAATTAACCAGGATATCCAGGGAGACCTGGTGCTTGCAGGGTCCAGGCTTGAAATAAATGGGAATACTCTAGATGATTTTATTGGTGCAGGCGGGGAGTTGATCATTAACGGAAATATTTCAGGAAATATTCTCGCAGCCGGAGGCTCTGTAACGGTAAACGGGAATGTAGGCGGAGATGTGGCAGCAGTCGGAGGCCAGATTTTCCTTTCCCGGGACAGCGTAGTTGAAGGGGATGTCCTGCTGGGCGGAGGAGAAGTAACTCTTAATGGACTCGTTAATGGAAATGGGGAAATCTCAACAGGCACTCTTAAGACCGGAGACGGGTTCAAGCTTAAAGGAAACCTGGAACTGCAAGCAGAAAATTATCCCTCTAATCTGAGAGATAAGGTTGATGGAAACCTGAACATTAAGCAATCAAATGCAACGGAAAATCAGGAAAAAACTTCTGAAGGATTTGGTATTTTCTCATTTATCCTCGGGTTACTTGCGTCCCTTGCTCTTGGTTTAATCCTTATATCTCTTTTCCCGGATTTTGTAAGCGGACTTGCTGAACTTATAAAAGATTCGCCGCTGAAAGCAGGATTACTGGGCTTTTTGATTCTGGTTTTCCTTCCGGTACTCTCAATAGTCCTGCTTATTACCATTTTCGGGTGGAGCCTCTCAGTTCTGACAATCCTGCTCTTTGCACTTGCACTTCTCATCGCAACAGTACCTGTGAAATTGCTTGCAGGCGAGATAATTTATAACAAAATATTCAAAAAGGATGCCGGAAAGATGGTGTATTACCTTATCGGGGCAGTTATATTTGCAATTTTATATGAAATCCCCTTAGTTGGAGGGCTCATACGTTTTATTGCACTGCTTATCGGATTGGGGGTAATTGCTGCCTGGATTGGATTGCGCACAAGAGCGACACGTTAACCGGGCTGGTTTCAAAAAATTCTTTTATTTAGCCGTGTTTCAGGCAGGCTCTCAGGAAGCTTGAGAAAAACCTGAGGAAATTTCAGGGAAGGACTTCTTCCCTGTATTTTTCGAATCCCAGCCTGTCAAAGAGGTCTCCTAACCTTTCTCCGTCAAGA
This sequence comes from Methanosarcina baikalica, assembly GCF_031461075.1. Taxonomy (NCBI): domain Archaea; kingdom Methanobacteriati; phylum Methanobacteriota; class Methanomicrobia; order Methanosarcinales; family Methanosarcinaceae; genus Methanosarcina; species Methanosarcina baikalica. Next base: position 33,967 of record NZ_JAVKPK010000032.1, read on the forward strand.
CCTTCTTTCCTGTAATATTCAAAGGTTTTTCCAAGGATTGAGAAAAGCTGTTCCTCGTCCGCAAGTTCAAGAAGCTTTGTTCCGTGTTTTGGCTTCCTTCCAATTTTGCCTCCGACAAAGATCGTGCATCCGGTTTTTTCCGCTCTCAGCGCATCTTTCCGGCAGGCTGCTATACATAACCCGCAAAGGATGCACTTTTCCCTGTCTATGCTGGCTTTCTCATCGAGAACTTTTATTGCTCCTATTTTACATGCTTTTTCACAGCGCTTGCAGCCAACACAGTTTTCTGAGATAGTTTGTGGTTTTGTCGTACCCATTATTCCAAAATCGGTATCCTGGGGTTTTACGCAGGCCGATGGACAGCCAGTTACTGCAATCTTGAGTTTTTTGGGAACAGTTTCCCCTACATATTTTTCATCTATCCTGTGCGCTATTTGCTGGCAGTCGATCAACCCAAATCTGCATACCTCATTCCCCTGGCAGGCAACCACTGCCCTTACCCTCTTTCCGGCCGAGCCTCCGAAAACTCCCTGCTTCTCAAGTTCAGAACTTGCTTCTTCAGCCTCTTCGAGTTTGACAAAAGGAATCTCAATGCCCTGCCTTGAAGTTATATGAATATAACCGTGTCCGTATTTCTCGGCAGCATCCGCAATTGCCCGCAGTTTGTCTGCATCCACCCTGCCGCCGGCGACTTTAACCCGCATTGAAACCATGTTTTCCTGCCTCTGAGGCAGAAAGCCTTTACTTTTGAGTAAAGACTCATCAATCTTTTTCTCATTCATATATGGTCACTTCACTGCAAGGCATTATAATTAATGTATATAAAAATTATTAAAGATTCGAGCTTTCTTTCGAACTGGTCCGGCTTTTGACCCGATTCCTGAAATATGGGGAAATTTGGAAAATGCATCTAAATCAGGGAAAGATAATAAAAAGGTCCGATAATTATAAAAAAGTCAAAAAAATATAAGAAAAATCAGAAAAATGAAAAAACGTGGAACTGCACGAGTGCCATATAAAGTGCTGTCCCTGTGAAGATGCTGAGCATGGCATTTCGTTTCCAGAAGTGCAAGCCGGCAACGATACCTATGGTAAACAACTCCGGAATCCCATATGGAGCTGCAAGCCACTGCACGTCCTTTAAGCAGTAGATGACCAGCAGCAGGAGGATCATTGGAGGCAGATTTTTTTCAATAACTGAGAGCATGGCAGGTGGTTCTCTTGAGCCAAAACACATGAACGGAAGAAACCTTGTAGCAAAGGTCGCAAGAGCTATAACCGCAATGGTTACGAGCATTTGAAGGGTATCTGTCATCAGCTTTCCTTCTTTATTTTGTCTTCAACAGGCTGTACGGATGCATTAATCTGCCTGATTTCCTTTTTCGTGTGCATCCCCTGCATTGATTTTTCCCTGCCGATAAGGATTAAAGTTCCGAGGATGATCGAAGCCAGCAGCATATTGTCAGGGCTGAAAAGTATAAGGGAAAGAGCTCCTGCTCCCAAGGCGGCCAGGAAGGGAAAACGCGTCTCCGAGTTGAAATACTGCTCTATGGTCAGCACCACAAATAACGCGGTCAGCACAAAGCTCATGCCCTCAAGGTTAAGGTCCAGCATAGAGCCAATTACAGCCCCGAGTACGGAACCTGTGATCCAGTAGAAATGGTCAAGGGCTGCAATATAAAAGTAAAATCTCGACTTCGAGCTGCTTTGCGGGACTTCTGTTGTGGTCAGGAGAGCGTACGTCTCGTCGGTTAGCGCAAAGATAAGGTAAGGTTTGACCTTCCCGACACCGGAAAACTTCTCCAGCAAGGACAGCCCGTAGAAAGCGTGCCTGAAATTAAGGAGCAGTGTAGCTACAACAAATTCAGTTAGCCCTGCCCCGGCAGCAAGTAAAGCTACTGCCAGAAATTGACCTGAGCCTGCGTAGACGAAAAGGCTCATAAGGAAAGCGTAGATCCAGTGATACCCTGCGCCGTCAAGCAGAAGCCCGAACGCCATTCCCAGAGGTATGTATCCGAGTAAAACAGGAATTGTAGTCTTGAAAGCACTAATGAAAATTTCTTTATTTTGTTCGCCTGTTTCCCGGTTATCCATTCCATTTCTGGCCATGTTTTTCTCTTCTGTTACCCCTGTGCAGTAATCCTTTTTGAAGAATGAAAAACATAGATTATATTTATCCTATATATTTTTTGCCAGCCCATGTTTATTTTCAGGAATAAGAATTCTCAGCCTGCACAAGTAGAAAAGAAATCTTGCTGGTAAAAGCAAAATCCTGCTGGAACTTTTTCGAGTAGAATCCCACAGATGCACGTTTCCTCGGTATCCCTGTGGATTTTATAATCTTTGACGGCCTTTCCGAAGGAAAAATGAATAAAATGGTCTTTTGTTAAGGTCAAGTCGGGAAAAACCGGCTTTCTTTCCCCTAGAGAAGCTCGTCAGAGACTGCATAGACAGAGGAAGGGTTAGCTATGAGATAATTCACATCAGGAATGACCGGTTGATAACCGCTGGTAATTTATTTTTCCGGAGCTGCTCCGTTCTCAGGAATTACTTTCTTAACCCCGAATTCTTAATTTTCTTAACCCCATTCTCACAGGGTGCATACAGAGTCCATTTTTTACAAAAAATGAGAGATTTTCTATGATAGGTGACGTTTCTATAATAAGTGATATAAGTGACCATAGTAAGAGATATTTACAGATAAGAGAAGTTCATAATTGCAATCCGGTTGTCCACTGCGAATCGGATGACAGTTTAATATTTGATTTATCCGATGAGGCTAAAGTCTTCCTTTTTATTACTCGAAGACAATAAGCTCCAGCCGCGCCTCGGCGCGGGACAAGCACGTCCGACGGATAGTGTTCATGTTTCCCTGAAAGAATCTCAATCAATTTCCTCACAGAACACCGAAAATCTGAATATGATTCTTTTCTTCACTCCAGTTTTCCCTCTGGCATATAGCACCCGAAATAGGTATTTTGCTCGACCTTTTTCAGGATATTGTTAATATTCTCGAGCACAGCTTCCATTCTGTCCATTCTAGTTTCAATTTCCTGGATTCTAGCAAGAATTTCCTGATCTGTCGTCAAAATCTCATCTCCAGATACCTGTAACAAAAATTCATAATAGAAGTAAAAGTGTATTCCAATAAATGTCCTGCAATGTTCTTATAGACATCGTAAAGCTGCATATCAGGCTTAATATATACATTTTCAAGGTATATCAGGCTTAAATACGAAGCAGCCCGATTTGCCAGTCATTGATTATTCTGGTGGCAGTCCTTGTTTCATCAACTTCACCTTTTTTCTGAATAAAGTTACACTGTTTACCTATAAGTTTAAGCACATCATAGACACTCTCATCCTCTACTGTAATCTTATAGAGGGACTCAAGGGCGGTTTTGTTTTCAGCAAGAATTTTATCGATTATTTTCAGAGCGACTCCAATATGATCCTTCAGATGGGTTGCATCTTTTATTCCTAGAAGGCCCTGGATATATTCATCGTTCTCATCAAAAGGAATTACTCCCGGAGTATCTATAAACATAATTCGGGAACCTGCGTCCACATTCTGGACTCCTTTTGTGTAACCGGATATGGGAGACGTGCCCGTCCTGTGCCTGCCTGTAACGCCATTGATCACCGAGGATTTGCCCACATTGGGATAACCAAGGGTTCCGACAAGAATATCCCGATCTTTTATACGGGCTGATGCGAGGATCTGGTGTCTTAGCATCGTTGTTCCTGACCTGTCTTTGCTGGAAATAAAAATTGTGGGTGCAATTTTTGAGAGGCGGGTTTTTGTTTTCTCAAGTTTTTCATTTGATACAAGGTCGCATTTATTGATGACTATTATGAAAGGTTTGTTCAAGCGGACTATTTCACGCTCGATTTCGCTGTTTCGCGTCTCTTCAGGAAATCTGGCATCTATGACTTCAAGAAGGACATCAGCTTTTTTTATAACATCCCTTACAAGAACTTTATAGCTGGTCATATACAGTGGCTATGGCACAAGCTGATATATGAATATATAGCGAATATACAATGATGTAAGGCTGTAAGAGACGGATGGATTTTAACAAGTGAGAGAATACAGTTATTGAATTTGGGGAAATTCTCAATTCGTGGCTCACGTTTCTAAAAAACTCACTTTTTGTATGTTTTACTGTTTCCTCAGTCGTTTTAAACCAGTTTTTAACTAACTATTATATTCTGATGAAAAATAAAATGATATTATAGTAGTTATCGAATTATTGATAAAATAAGCCAAAATAAGGTAATTATAAAAAGGTAATTTAAATATGAAATTCTAAAAAAATAAATATTCATAATAAGAATAAAAAAGAAATTATTCGAGTTCAATGTTTACTTTTTTTCCCAGAACTCCTCTGCTTTTTCTTCCATCTCTTCCAGTCTGTCATAATAGTCCGGAAACTCATTCAGATGAGCCAGAGCAATTTTTCCTGTCATTATGGGGTCGTCGTTAGTAACATTTGTCAAGGGATCTATGGTCCCATGCTCAAGTTCTACGTCCATGCCTCTGCGAAACTGATCGACATCGAACTTATCCCATTTTATTCCCAGCTTTTCCCCAACTGCCTTTGCCTCTTCAGCCGTAAATTGCTTCTTTGTCAAAATTATCACTCCACCTGTTGTTTAATCTTCAACTAGTTAATCTTCAACTAGTTAATCTTTGCCTACTGTTTAATCTTCAACTAATTATTTAATATACATTTGCACTTATTTAATATACACCTGTACTTAAGAATTATTCTGCAAAAACTTATTTTATTTCGTCTGTCCTTAGCATTGGATAGAAGAGTCCGATCTTTCATACATAATACTTCCGAGAGCAACAAATGAGAATATAAATTAGAGAGCAAAACATGTCAGATAATGATTTTTTGTTTATGAGGCGTGCAATTGAAATCTCCCTTGAAAACGTAAAAAAGGGAAGAGGCCCTTTTGGTGCAGTCATCACCAGAAAAGGGAAAATCCTTGCAGAAAGCTGCAACCTGGTCACAGAACTTAATGATCCTACAGCCCATGCAGAAATTAATGTAATAAGGGTCGCAGCCCAAAGACTCAAGACTTTTGACCTTAGCGGCTGTGTGATCTACTCTTCCTGCGAGCCCTGTCCGATGTGCCTTGGGGCTATCTACTGGGCCAGAATAGACAAAGTCTTTTTTGCCAACACGACTGCTGACGCCAAAAGTATCGGCTTTGCGGATTCTCGAATCTATGAAGAAATCTCACGCCCTCTTCAGGAGAGACATATCGAATTCCGCCAGCTTCTTCGGGAAGAGGCATTGGGGGCTTTTAAAGCCTGGGAAGAGTCCGAGAACAGGGTGGAGTACTGAGAAGAAGTAGAGTTATAGAGAATTGTTACTTAAAACTTAAATTTAAAATAAATGCCTAGATTGTAGAGTAATTTTAATATATTCCATAATCAAGGTTTATTTTTTAGAATTTTGTTCAGAAGTTTATCTGTTTTTCCTTCTAAATTAATCTAATTCAGTGGTCACTCAACTACCTTTTTCTTTATTATGCACTATAAATTTTAAATGTAATATGGAATTATCTATGAAACTCTACAAAATAGTACCGAACATACCTGTATAAGAATACGTGCTTTTACGAATTCAATAAATCTTATA
>NZ_JAVKPK010000033.1:0-39444 GCF_031461075.1 Methanosarcina baikalica
AAAAATAGGCTATTGTAACTTTCATAGTGAATTTAAGTTAAAAATTTATCACAGATCAAAATTTAAATTTCTTATTTTTGCTTAGTGGGAAAAATCATTTCTTTCATTAACGCATAATTATAATCGGGCCAAATTCAATAAGGAGTTTTCCGTCCGGATAGTGGCGGATGTTCTCAATTTTACATGAAATATTAAATGTGTTGTCGCATCATTATATTACATTAAATAATTTTAAAAGGGGATATTGAGGAGATGTCTGAATATAAAGGCAAGTACATCCGCTGGTTTGAAGAAACCACGATTGATGATGTCCCGCTGGTGGGCGGGAAGAATGCTTCCCTTGGGGAAATGTACAGAGAGCTTACTTCGAAGGGAGTAAAGATCCCGAACGGCTTTTCAGTCACTGCTGAAGCTTACTGGCATACCCTTAAAGCCGGAGGGATTCTGGAGAAACTCAAAAAAACACTGGAAGGGCTGGATACTGCGGATGTTGCAGAACTTGCAAAAAGGGGTAAGAATGTAAGAGATCTGATCCTTGGGGCAGGAATCCCGGATGATCTCTGGGAAGAGATCAAAACCGGATATGATCGCCTCTGCAAACAGTATGGAGAGGATACGGATGTAGCTGTACGGAGTTCGGCAACAGCTGAAGATCTTCCAACTGCTTCATTTGCGGGTCAGCAGGAAACTTATCTGAATATCCGGGGCTATCCAGGGCTTAGGGATGCATGCATACGCTGTTTTGCCTCGCTTTTTACGGACAGGGCTATTTCCTACCGAGTAACCAATAAATTCGACCACTTCAAAGTGGGACTTTCCATAGGAATCATGAAAATGGTCAGGTCGGATCTGGCTTCAAGCGGGGTTATTTTTACCCTTGACACGGAAACCGGTTTCAGAGACGTGGTCTTTATTACGGGTACATACGGGCTCGGAGAGAATATCGTTCAGGGACAGGTCAATCCCGATGAGTTCTATGTTTTCAAGACGACTTTCAAGGCAGGATACAAGCCGATTATCCAGAAGAAGGTAGGGAGCAAGGAAATTAAAATGATCTACGGGCGCGGCGATTCAAAGGTGCTCACCCGGAATGTGGAAGTTCCTGAGGCTGATCGGCTGCGCTTCTGTATTGATGATGACGAAGTACTCAAACTTGCAGAATACGCGATTGCTATAGAAGACCACTACTCTAACAAGTATAAGGAACCCAGACCCATGGACATCGAATGGGCGAAGGACGGCATAACAAGTGAACTCTTTATAGTACAGGCAAGACCGGAGACTGTGCAGTCTCAGAAGAGCAAAGATGTTCTGGAGACCTATGTACTTGAAGAAAAATCAAATGTCCTTGCAAGAGGCAGGAGCGTGGGAGATAAAATTGCTTCCGGAAAAGCTCATGTGATTACTGATATTTCGGATCTGCCCTCTTTTAAACCAGGAGAAATCCTTATTGCGGACACCACGACTCCGGACTGGGAACCTGTCATGAAAACGGCAGCCGCAATTGTCACGAACAAAGGAGGAAGGACCTGCCACGCAGCCATTGTCAGCCGGGAACTCGGAGTTCCCGCAGTCGTAGGAGCAGGAAATGCAACCGAGGTCCTTGAGACAGGCAGGAATATCACCGTGAGCTGTGCCGAAGGAGAGGACGGGCTTGTATACGATGGTATTCTTCCTTTTCATAAAGATACCCTGAGCCTCAAAGACCTTAAACGCCCGAAAACCGAGATTATGATGAATCTTGGAAACCCTGAAGAAGCCTTTGGCTTTTCTATGATCCCGAATGACGGAATAGGGCTTGCGAGGCTGGAGTTTATCATTACCAGCTATATCAAGCTCCATCCGATGGCTCTTGTGCATCCTGAAAGGGTCAAAGAACCTAAGGTGCTCAGGGAAATCGAAAAGCTTACCAGAGGCTACAATAAAGGGGAATATTTTGTCGAGCAGCTTGCCCAGGGAGTTGGAACTATTGCCGCGGCTTTCTATCCGAAGCCGGTTGTAGTCCGCATGAGCGATTTCAAGACCAATGAGTATGCAAGCCTTCTTGGGGGTAGCTACTTTGAAATGGAGGAAAGCAACCCTATGATAGGGTTCAGGGGAGCTTCCCGCTATTTTGATGAGCGTTACAGGGAAGGTTTCACCCTTGAGTGCAGGGCTATGAAAAAGGCCAGGGAACAAATGGGGCTTACAAATATTATTCTTATGATTCCCTTCTGCAGGACTCTTGAGGAAGCGCGGAAAGTGATCGTCGAAATGGAGAAAAATGGGCTCAAAAGAGGAGAAAACGGACTGCAGGTCTATGTCATGTGTGAGATTCCTAATAACGTTCTCCTTATAGACGAATTTAGCGAATTTTTCGACGGCTTTTCCATAGGCTCAAATGATCTGACCCAGCTAACCCTCGGCGTTGACAGGGATTCGGAAATGCTTGCCGCAGAATTCGATGAGCGAGATCCGGGAGTCATGAAAATAATGGCAATGGCTGTGCAGGGAGCAAAGCGAAATGGGAGGCACAGCGGCATTTGCGGACAGGCCCCAAGCGACTTCCCTGAGATTGCTGAGTTCCTGGTAAAAGAGGGGATAGAATCCATTTCCCTTAATCCGGATTCGGTTATGAAGATCACCCTTAAGGTTCTGGAAACTGAACAGAAACTGGGAAGACAGTAAAAAAGTGAAAAAGAGCTGGAAAAGTAATGAAAAATCTCGGAATAGCAAGTTGACAGGAATTCCAATCGATAGATTTCATCAAGCTTATCCCAAAACCCATTGTTATTGAGTTCATCCCAAAACCAATTTTATTCTTAAATCAATAAGAGTTTCAGAAATATTTTTCATTATCAGATACTCGATTGATAATTCCAAATTCGAAATTTAGAGATGTAATTTTGAGTTTTGGGATCAGCTCATTGATTAAATCTGTCCAATGGGTAACTCGCCCTGTTTGACTATATTTAAGAGTCTATAGTCTACCCAGGATTTTTTATTAACTGCCCATATTTATTGTTCCTTGCAAAAATCTGGCTTTTTTACAAAATCAGTAAAAACCATCACAATTCGGAAAGTTAATCCTTTTCATTCGGAAGAAAATGATACACAAAGGTGAAAATTATAGTGTCAAATTGCAGAAATATTTTTTTGCAACGGAACCCGAAAAAGTCATCTGCTGACAAACTTTTGGTTTGAATTGATTTTTATATAATTATTGATATACTACTACATTGAAGGTAGCAACCAAGCGAGAAGGCAATAGCTACCTGAAAAAAGGTAGGTGCGTAAGAATACCTTCTAGGAGACCTTCTGATAGGTAGTATACGTGTATTGCCTGTCAGGAAGCAAACGAAATGAAATACAACAAATAGGGAAAATTTTGCAAAATAAGGTAGGCTTCTGTTCAGGAAGCTTTGAAAGATATAGAGTACCTTGCAGAGAAAAGGGATTTATTATGCATGCAATGCAGCACTGTGCAAGCGGGGATTTATTAGATGAAATCAAAAATCTTCCGGAAAAGGAGTACACAAACGCTGCAGATGTCGCTAAGGAATTTAAAGGGAACTAAACTGGAGTAAGGGGGAAATATTATGGAAGTTGGGAGTAAAAGCGAAAGTATTCTAGACCTTCCTAAGGAAACTCAGGAAATATTAAAAAATATAAAATATCCTGCAAATAGAGACAAGATTATTGAGCAAACAAGGAAGAGTGGAGCAACCCAGGACATACTGGAGGATATTGGTATGCTTCCGGATAAGGAATACAAAAGCGCTAATGAAGTTGCCAAGGAACTTCATAGACGATAATTTTGTTCTAAAGCATTAACTTGTCAAATGGGAGATAAATCTTAAAGTCAGTCCTGTTGAACTTCGAAATTTAGAATATTACATTCTCCGTTAAGGCAAGGTATCTCCCGTTTTACTTGAAAATCAGGAGACTAATAAATCTCCTGATTTCTCAAACAAATTATCTGGTAACCTATCCTCCTCTGTGCTACATTTAACTCAAGTAGAATATTAATGCACAGATGCCACAAATAACTGAATGGAGATGGGAGACAAAGTAAGAAAGTAATAACTACCTGATTTTGGAATTACCTGTTGGGGAAGTGAACTTATTAAAAGAGATCCAAGCAAGGTTAAAAAATATATATCCGACAGAGAAATAGGTTATCCAATAGACAGAAAAGATGTTATCAGGTTTGCTGAAGGAAAGCAGAGAGTAATGTTTTAGACCTGCTGCGCGGAATACCTGTAATAGAATATATTACACTTGATGAAATTGTCAGAGAAATCGAACGTCTGGAAAGCCAGCATACTGGAGAATATATAAGGTCAGATTACTTAATTCACTAAAATAGGCTTTAGAGCCTATCCGAAAAGTAAATTACTTGCAATTTTAGCATGAAAGTACGGGAAAAAACTGGTCCCTCATACTTCTTTTTCATTTTATACTCCTACTCACATTTAATTCTTCGATGGCAATTCACTGATTAGTTTAGTGGTGGTTTGAAAAACCATAGATAGGAAAAACTTAATTCACAAGGTGATGAGGAGATAAATCATCAAAAAAGGGTAAGGTGAAAAGTACTTTCATTTATTTGTGCCTGTTATTCGTAGAATTTCATGTTCTTTTGGGTAATATGTATAAAATGAAAAACGGAAAATCGTGCATGACTACGTGATCTCTGATAATCTCTAGATGAAAATCGAACCTTTGCTGTCATTAAAAATTGAGATTTAAATAATTAGTTTTTGAGTTTTGGGATCAGCTCATTACATAAAATTATTTTGAAGGGGATTTCGGGGAAATGTCTGAGAATATAAAGCAAGTACACCCGCTGGTTATTCTGGAGTGAAATTGGCATGTTTGAATTTTCTAGGGAATGTACCCGGCAAGGTTCACTCCTTAAAAAGCAGGTAATTGGTTCATAGATTTTACTACTGCAGAGCCATAACTCTGCCGAGAAGGACACCCCCATGCTGTTGCGATGTAATCGCAACTCTCTGAAAAGATCCGATTTCCTGTGATCCGAAGCGGAACTCTGAGTGGAAAGTGGTTAAGTTTCCGTTTCAAATTCTCTAACTGACTGTTTCAACTTGTTAAATGGAATATGTCTATTATACCTATCGAAGTCAGGTTTACTGCGAGAGCTGCAAGCAAAAGCCCCATGAGTCTTGTAAAGACCAGCATCCCGTTATACCCTATAAATTTATGAATCCTCCTTGAGAAGAGGAAAGTGTACAGACAAATAACAAATGTCAGTATGATCGATACAAGAATTATTATTTTTTGCTCAATGGATTCTGTGCTTCCCATCATAACAATTACTGTACTGATCACACCCGGACCTGTAAGAAGGGGAAGTCCTATAGGAAAGACCCAGATATCTGCGCGTTCCTGGGATTGCGAAATCTCTTCCTCAGTGATACTCTCTCTTGAAATATTAGCGTGCATCATATCAAAGGCAATGCTGAAAAGCAGGATGCCTCCTGCAACCCGGAGTGAATCCACACTGATGCTGAACAGGTTGAGTATAATATTTCCTGCGATTGCAAAAAAAAGGGCAATTACGCATGCCAATGTGACTGATTTTTTTGCGATTTCATTTTTTTCCTCATGTGTCATTTTGCTGGTCAGAGAAATGAAAGTTACTACTCCGCTGATGGGACTGACGACTACAAAGATAGCTGTGAATATATATATGAAAAACCCGAGATTTTCGGCTATCATTTTTTTCTCCTGCCTTTTTGCTACTCTCCCACTTATACATATAAATTTTTTATGTTATAATATTACCTATTCGAATTTCGTAACGTTCATTTTAAGCCCCCTTATCTAAATATCTATAAAACACATCCTATAAATGCGTCCAACAGTTTTAATTTACCTATGTTGTGTGGTTCACAACACGTTCAGTAAGAAATAAGGAGATAACTCTTTCTAACTGCTTGCAAATAGACAAAGAGATAAAATTAATAAGGAAAAATGCTAGATAATAAAGGCGACCTAAAAATTACAATGAATAATGAGTAACACAGAATGTTAAATAAGCCTGGATATTAAGAAATCCAAATGCAAAACAAACATGCGTCTAAATAACCATGTATGATCTGCAAGTGGATAATAATCAGGCAATAAATACTCCTGATAGTAATAATTCTGTAAGTAAATCGAGGTAGTGGTTTTATTACTGGAGAGAAAGTCGATAAAAAGCTCTTTGAAGAACTTAACTTTATCAAAAAGCAACTTGGGGAAATAAAGGAGCATATGGTGGATATAGATAGCTTGCTCACTGCAGAAGAAAAGGAGTTAGTTTCTAGAAGTTTTGAAAACGAGGCAAGAGGAAAACTTGTAGCTTTAAAAAAGCTTGAAGAAATGAGGCTCTAAAATGTTTGAAGTTTTCCTTGATATTCATGCGCAGGCTTTCCTGAAAGAGGCAGGCGAGAGTATGCATTCCCGGGTCAAGGAAACTCTTGAGGAGCTTGCCCTTGACCCCGTTCCCCAGGGGGCAAAAAGAATAATTGAGAGCCAGGAGAAGATTTTCAGGCTGCGCTCCAGGCATCTAAGGATACTTTATAGAGTTAATTATGAAAAACTAACCCTGATCGTTATAACAATCGAGCCTTTAACTCGTATGTACCATTGAATCGAGAACAGAGAAAAGATGCTGTTTTGAGAACTAAGACAAGACTTAAATCCGGACTTCGAATTAATGAGTTAATTTACGGATTCTCCTTTTTTCTGTACTGATAAATGGAAAGGATTCTCTCCTTTAAAATCAGTTTCACATAGCTCAGTTTCATTTTTTATGTTTATTCTGGAGATAATTCTCATAGTATCATGAACAATATCAAAATAAAACAGCACTTTTAAATATATCATGAGTATAATTGCATATATTCATATAAGGGCGTTGATATCTGTGGATATTGTTTCCATATTTAAGTCTCTAGCTGATGAAAACAGAATAAGAATATTAAATCTTTTAAGAAACGGTGAATTATGTGTCTGTGACATTGAAGCAGTTCTGGGTGTTAAACAATCCAATGCCTCAAGACATTTAAATAAACTGAAAATGGCAGAGATTATTGTTTCCGAAAAAAAATCCCAATGGGTTTATTATCGACTTAATAATACCATTTTTTCAAAGTTCCCCTTCCTTTTAATCATTATCGAGGATGAGATTGGGAAAATCAGTGTTTGTAAAGACGATTTAATGCTATTGAAGAAGTTCAAAGCAAGTGGTAAATCTTGCGATTCCGTTATCAAATAGATCTTGAAGGCGATAGATTTCAAGTAGTTATCCGATGGAGAAAAATAATCAGGTTTACAAAAAATGAAAAGAGGTGTTTTTTTTGGAAAACTCCGTTGTATCGAAATTGTCATTTTTGGATCGTTATTTAACTTTATGGATTTTTTTGGCTATGTTCGTCGGTGTAGCCCTGGGATTTGTTTATCCGGAATTTGCAGAATTTTTAAAGAGCCTATCTATTGGCACCACATCCATTCCAATTGCGATTGGTTTAATAGTTATGATGTATCCCCCACTTGCGCGGGTAAAATATGAAGAATTAGGCAAGGTGTTCAAGAATCGTAAGGTATTAGGCTTATCCTTACTGCAAAATTGGGTCATTGGTCCGCTTCTGATGTTCGCTCTGGCGATTATATTTCTCAGGGAATATCCGGAATATATGGTAGGTATTATTCTGATTGGATTGGCTAGGTGCATCGCCATGGTGATTGTCTGGAATAGCCTGGCAGGTGGGGATAATGAGTACGCTGCTGCTCTGGTTGCCTTCAATTCAATCTTTCAGGTAGTCTTTTACTCCATATTTGCCTACATCTTTATAACAGTGCTACCTGAATGGCTCGGACTGAGTGGCATGGAAATAAATGTATCTATGGGAGAGGTTGCCCGGAGTGTTGCTATTTACCTGGGGATCCCTTTTGCTGCTGGCTTTCTAACTCGCTACTTCTTGCGTCCAGCAAAGGGAGCCGAATGGTATGATGGGACATTTGTTCCTAAATCCGGTCCGATTGCACTTTATGCCCTGTTGTTTACGATTATTGTCATGTTCTCTTTAAAAGGAGAATACATTGTTAGCTTGCCGTTAGATGTTGTAAGGATCGCAATTCCCCTCTTAATATATTTTGTGATTATGTTCAGCGTCTCCTTTTTTATCTCCATGAAATTGGGCATTAACTACGGACAGACAACATCCCTTTCTTTTACCGCAGCCAGTAACAACTTCGAACTGGCAATTGCAGTGGCAGTAGCGGTTTTCGGCATCGATTCAGGGCAGGCATTTGCAGCTGTGGTAGGCCCTCTGATTGAAGTACCCGTGATGATCGGGCTTGTGAATGTCGCACTTTACTGGAGAAAAAAATATTTTACAAAAAGCTACGGTGCAGTTTGAGGATAATAACAAAACCCGACTCCAAAAAAGAATAATTGATGACTTATGTAAATATACAATTGGTGCCTTATGCAAATATACAATTGTATATGTTTCCTGAAGCTGAGTTATAATAAGTAATAGTTTTTTAATTCCTGTGTTTCAATCAAAAATGCAAAAATAGCCAGATTCTGGTACATAACACAATGTGTAAATATTTTAGGATGGAGTGGTGATGGACTTTATATCTAATTTATTTGGTAAAGATAAAACCCATGAATTTTTAGACGCTTGCAGATTAGGACAGATCGAAAATGTAAAGGGATTCCTAAAAAGCAATAAAATTGATATAAATTCACAAGACGCATATGGTAAAACTGCTTTGATTTATGCGGCAGATATGGAGCATAAGGATGTTATTGAGTTGCTTATTGAAGGCGGTGTCAATCTTAATATTCAAGATAAAAATGGCGACACTGCTCTGATTTGTGCGGCAAAGATAGGACGCGGGGATATTGTTGAGTTGCTTATTAAAGGCGGTGCTAATCTAAATATTCAAGATAAAAATGGCGAGACTGCTTTGAAGTTTGCGGTAAAAATAGGATATAAGGATATTGTTGAGTTGCTTATTGAAGGCGGTGCCAATCCTGATATCCAGGACAAAAGCGGTAAGACTGCTTTGATTTGTGCGGCAGATCGGGGGCATAAGAATATTGTAGAGTTGTTTATTACAGGTGGGGCTGATCTAAATATTCAAGACAACAATCGTAACACTGCTTTGAATGCCGCAGCTAAAAAGGGGCATAAAGATATTGTTGAGTTGCTTCTTAAAGGCGGTGCCAATCCTGATATCCAGGACAAAAACGGTAAGACCGCTTTGATTCATGCGGCAGATAGGGGATTTAAGGATATTGTTAAGTTGCTTATTGAAAGTGGTGCCAATCTCAATATTCAAGATGAATACGGTCTTACTGCTTTGATGTTTTCGGCACAAACGAGGCGTAAGGATGTTGTTGAGTTGCTCATCAAAAGTGGCGCCGATCTTAATATTCAAGAAGAAAATGGCAACACTGCTTTGGAAATTGCGGCAGAAATGGAGTTTAAGGATATCGTTGAGTCGCTTATGAAAGATGGTGCCAGTTTCAGATCGTAATTTTATTTCAGTCAAATACCTCGCAGCTTTCTGCGGGGATGGAAACTTCCCCTAGAACCGTTAATGATAATACGATTTATCAATTCCATTTTTTGTTTGTTACGTTTTTTTGTTTGACTTCTGCTCGAACTAAATCGTATTAAGGTGTTATTGTTTTTATGAAAATTGGTCCAAATATATACTTTTAATCATATGTTAGTGGATGACCGAAATAAGAGAAAAAGGAAAAACAAATTAAAAAAGACTCAAGTTCCTCTTCATAGAGCAAGAATTTTAAGATTCAGAATAAACTTTTGTGAACTCTGCACCAATTGTAACCATAATTGTTGAATAATAGATCAGAAGAAACAATCCTGTAATCGATCCTATTGCTCCATATATACTTATAGGGTCGCTGTACGTAAAATAAAGCGCTATGACATATTTGCCTATGGTGATAAGAATTACTGTTACTAGTGACCCTACAAAAAGAGATTTTAAATTCAGCTTTATATTTGGAAGTACTCTATACAAAACCATAAAAAACAGCACGAGAATTAGAAAACTGGCTATAGAACCTGTATAATCTTCAACAACAGGTGAAAAAGGTAACAGTCCCTGGGAAAATCTTGAAACTGTATAGAGAATTCCTTCAACAATTATACTAATCATAAGCAATCCCCCCAAAAAAATAACTATAAGAAAATACTTAATTGTATCTCTTATATAATCTTTAATAGTATTGGACTCAGCAGGCTTAATGCCCCATGCTTTTTCAAGGAAATTCTTGAATTGCCTGAAAAAATTGCTAGCACTCCAGAGAAGTAGCACAAGACCTATTAATGCGCTTATCGAGAGGGAATCGATTTCCGGAATACGTTCGAAAAGTAAAACTATCATACTCTTCATCCCTTCATCAATGACTCCCTGCAAGTAATTGAGTATGGTGTCCTGGAGGCTTTTTGACCTCAAAAAAATACTGCCTACAGATACCGAAAATAAGAGGAGAGCAGGAAGGCTCAATACAAAATAAAATGCCAGTGCAGCGCTGTAAGTCATTGCATCATCTTCCAACCATTCCCTTATTGTTCTTGTAACTAGATTTCTTATGTACCTCCAGCTCATATTTTCCCCCAATTTATAATATATTACACTTTTATTAAACACCTGTTATCAAATTCGGCCGGGTCTGTAAGTTATTGAAAACTGCGAGCATAAGAATCCCTTTACCTTTTCTTCAATCATGTGGGATTTATGCATTTTTTCTGAATCTATCAGTGACTCACGGACACGACCTCAAAAGTTTACCTCAAGAATAAATCAAGAGTTGAAGCATTAACTATAATAATGGTTCTATACTTAATGATTTATTCTATTGCAGAATCCCACTTTCCGCAGTAAATTTTCGTAAATTCATATTTTTACCGCTATCGATTTTCAATCAAACGTGGATTTATTGGACTTTTATGCAGTAGGTAAAAGCAACTATGTGGTGTATTTAGAGACCAAAAACGATATCATTCAATTTTCACCAAATGCCATTAAAAATCCAAATTATTTGCATCTGTTCCCAAAACGCTATCAGGAAAAATATTGATTTTCAAAAAAATACTGCGGAATGTGGGAGAATGGAAGTTAAGGAAAAAATTAGAAGAGGAAAATGAAACGGTTCCAGATCAAAAAGGGAAACTAACAAAAAGACCCACTATGGGATAGATATTTTTAATTTCTAGGGGATTAAGGAACTTGGGACTCAGAAAGAAGGAAAAAAATAGAGTCCGAAATATGGAATATGGAAGAGATCCGCTGGAAAATATTGAGTCTCATGGGATAGAAATATGAAAATACTTACCTATAAGTGCGTTAACCTGCCGAATGTAGGATCAACGTCCGTGTTGTACCCACAATCGCACCAAACTCTGGTTTCCTCATACACATTACACACGTTTACACTTTTGAATATATGAAGTTCGACCCAGTTATCAGTTGCCCATGTATACCCAACTGCTTTTATTGAAGTGCCTGCCATTTGATTTACCACGTCAACATTTACAAGATAAAATTTGTCTTTGTTCCATTCAATTGGAAGAGAACATATAACTGGAAGGTCGTCTCGCCCCGCTACGTTTTTTTAAGAAATCAAATATCTCCATACAATCACCCAAGTATAACCCGTTTAATCTTTTGAAATATCGACTCTTTCCTTTTTTGTTCGATAGACTGAACAATATCAGATTCGTATATTCTTTTATGACATTCAGCTAAGCTGGCATTATACTCATCTATCCTGGCTTCTTCGATTTTACGTGCTTTCTCTCTCTTTTCTATAATTTTGACTTTTGGATCGTCGCATAGTTCGCACCACCCATTATCATAGCATCGTTCATGTTTAATAGGACAAATTGGCTTTTCTGGGTAGCTATCCTCCCAACGACTTTTTACAGCATCTGCTTGTTTATTCACTATTACAGATTCCGACTCAGTCAGTGATTTGGGTCTATCTTTTGCGACTTCACAGTACTCACAAACTGCCCCAAGTTTGAAGCACGGTTCTCGTGTAAGTACACACTCCTTAAATTTTTTATTATAATAGCATCTTTGAACACGTACATTGAATCTCATATTCCAAGTACCCGCCTAGCTTTTTGTATAAGCGTTTCTTTCTGGTACATGATCTCATTCGTGCTTTTAGTATAATCAAGTGCGTTCCATGTCTGCTGCATAACAGACCAATTCAACGCTTCGTATCTGTTCAGTGACCTTCTCAGAAGAAGATCATATTCTCGCAGTATGTGACCGTTCTTCAGCAAAGTCACTCTCATTACCACATGTTGAAATTTCATTTTTGGAACGTTGTATTTAATGGCGTTCAACTGCTGTTCTGGCACGTGGTTGGCGACAGTGGCATGAAACATGAATTCATTTTCAATTGCTGGAAATTCACAGCATGGTTTTAATGATTTGTATAGTGTCTTTCTAAACGACCTAAGTTGTTGATTGGGAATTACATTAAGGTACACTACGCCAGTGCTTCTAAATGTCTTAACATCGTCTATCATATATGCTAGGTTTTTAAAGTTTGAACAGACCGATTCAAATGTTCTTATCACTAGATGCTCTGCCCTCGTATCGAATGGACCTATCAACGTTATGTGAGAAACATCAAGTGTTTTGATTTCATATATTAAGCACAGTTCATGTATTATATCTTTCATCTGTTTCTTAGCAGATCCAAACATTCTAATTTCTATTAAGTATGGCGGCATACCCATCACCAAAAATACATTCATACGGTTTCGATTGGAAAGTAGGGAAAGACAGTGACCAGTCTGTGAAAGGGCGGGAATATGGGCAGAGTCACTGCCGAAAATGGCAAATGGTATCAGTTAGGGAATTATTTGCTCTACTGTGGTTCGAGCTCCGACTTTTCACCGAATTCGAACTCAGTGGCTAATGCCTTTTTGACGAACCCGCTTTCAATTTCAAGCTCTTTTTCAACCTTTGCTTTTATTTCCCTATAGTGAGATAGCGTTCTTTCAACTTGATCAATGCGATGTTTCAGGGTATCGATTCTCAACTCGGCTTTTTGCTGCTCGGTTAGTATTGAATACCACATTGATCCTTTAAACCTACACTGTCCAATCTCGGATCTACCATTATTAAGCAGGGTTTTATATGCATCGTACTTACTCTCACACTTGATCAATTCAAGTTTAAATTGCTCAAAATAATCACGGAGGAGAGCAATGTTCTGCCTATACCGTGCTTTCTTCTGATTGATCTCGGTTTCGATGGTTTTAATCAACTGGATATCGCTCTTTACCTCTACACTCGGGTACATCTCGACGTATTTCTTGACCTCTTCACGGGTGATGTTTATATTATCAAGCGACGTCGAATAGTTTCCACTGACCGACTGAGTCGATTTATACATTTCCTGATGAATTCTCCACATGCGCTCGGAGTATGCCTGATCTTGTTGGATGTATTTGAAGACGTTTTCGTACAGTTTTTTACGCTTCACGTTCGTATCATGGATTTCTCCTCTGAATCTGGCAAGATCATTGTACCGGATAATAGTCTGAACGGAATCTTCACACGTCTCTAAGTAATGAGCCATGTTCATAAGAGCAACCCATGCGTTATCGATCTCAGTTTGCCACTTGTTACGAACGAAAATTGCATCGTTTTTACCGCTTAGCCTGCTCAATAATCCACCTTGTTTAATTTGGGGTGTCGTATTGAACTCCATTCTTGCATAGTGCCCTTTTGACATTTACTCCATCCCCTCGTAACCACTTCGATTAATTTCTTCTGCATCTTATAAGGGTACTCTTGAATTTCCAAGCTGATCGTCATTTTGGATTTTATTACATTATTTCCCAATTCAAAATAGAAGGCAGTGTATCAAATTTGTTGTAAAATCGAAGTCAAGTTTTTGTGCACTGTGTGCAGTTTGGTTCTTCCAAGGCGGAATTTTCTGCCCAATAATTTCTTGAAATTTATGATTTTACAGAAAACGAACATGATATTCCTTGAGTAACATGCACAACTACATGAAAATGATTACAGATGGCAGCATTTTCATGCTAAATTAGTCACACTGCCAAGAACGGTTTTCTCCCCGTATTACGTTTTTAATTTTAACACATTTTCTGCAAAGTTGCGCCAACTGCGGATCTCAACTGATTGACACTTATGCTCCTCTGGGAGCCTACAGTCGACGCAAAAGCTTTCCCCGCAGTGATGGCACTTGAAAGCTAAAATCTTGATTTTTTCTCCACAATACGCACATTCCATTAAATAACCCTCTATTACAAATAATACATAAACTTCTTTATAAATTTAACTGTCTTTTCATATATAGTTAAATTTAATCATGAATTGAATGGTGTTATCTATTTTCTTCTAGTTTAGCATATACTGACTACAATATTGAGAAAAACCTTTGGTGGGCTTCTGCTTGTTCTCTTGTGGTCAAGACAGGAAGTAGGGGAAAGATAGTGACCTCTGAAAAAAGGCGGGAAGATAAAAAGAGGATCACTGACGAAAGTGGGTATCGGTTCTCAGAATTTCCTATTCTTAATAATCAATCGAGTTTCTGATCTTGAAAAATAGTTTTGAAACTCTCATTGATTTAAGAATAAAATTGGTTTTGGGATGAGCTCTAGTTTCCTGGCAACTTAATTATAGGGCATTAATATTTAAACTAGTCTTCATCCGTAGTCCCTTTCTTAATTAAGGTGACCCATAACTAAATTTCCTAGACAGTAGTGTCGCTTCAATCTTTAAGGATGAATGATTCTGAATAGTTGTAATCGATTTTATACTACATTTTACTGATGATGCGACACTAGCACTGTCCTCATCTTCTTTTCGACTTTTTTCACTTTAATCTGTGACTTCTCTATAAAGTATTCGGATTTCTGATACTCTTCAAAGGGAAGGGTTTGCCGGCCTCCCTGACACCAGAAAGCAAGTTAGGGTGCAATTGTTTTGAGTGACTGAGGAATGTGGGTCCCGATATTATACCGAATAGTCTTCCGAATCTCGCCTATCATCTTTATTTCACTTTTGTCCAGTATTTTTGTACGCTGGACAATCAGGAAATACACGATTACGAAGGCTACGTACTCCCAGGTTGCACCGGAAAGCAGAAGTGCATTCCTGGCTGCAAGCATGGACACGACCATGAAGATACAGACAAGGGTTAACTTCCTGTACATCGAAGTGAAAGGATGCATTTTCTGTTTCTTCCAGGCTCTTAAGGTCATTAAGACTTCGATTGATGCATAGGATACTGCAGTTCCTATAGCTGCACCTACCATGCCATACTCAGGTATAAGCATGAAGTTGATAACGACGTTAATTCCTGCACTTGCTACCGAACATTTCATCAGGAAATCAGAGTCTCCGGAGGCTAATAAAGTATGGTAGTTAAATCCGAAGTAGGAGTTTGCTATGAACCCGAGGGCAAGGATACGCAGGGCTGTGGTGCCGCCTACATATTCCGCTCCGTAGAGTTTCGTGATAAGAAACTCAGGGTACACGAATATCAGTGCAAAGAGGGGGAATGTAAGCAGGAAGCACCACTTGGTCATTATCGCATAAATCGAGCCAAGTGATTCAGTGTTGCTTTGACCCCACAACTTCGATGTTACAGGGACATATACAAAACCCATTGAAGCTATTATCATGGACAGGAACCCTACAAGAGGGTATACTGCATTGTAAACTCCAACAACCTCAGCTGACTTGAAATAACCGAGCATTATTGTATCTGTCCAGCTCATGAGGTTCAGCAGAGTTGCGCTTATCAAAAGCGGGAACGAATACCTTATTAGCTGCTTGGTGGGCTCACTGAATTTAAGTTTCCACTCAGGTTTAAGCGGGGGTTTTTTTATAAAGTACGCTGACATTATGCCGAAAGTAAAGACCATTGAAAGCAGGTCCGCAAACACAACTCCTTTCAGGGAAGCGCTGAAGAACACGGCAACTGAAGCAAATCCAAGCAGGGATACCGGCCTTATAATGTTATAGAAATACATGTTAATACTGGTGCGGTCGAATCCTCTGTAGATCGCTACTGTGAGGTTCAGGAGTATGGTGAATGGAACGGCAAAGATCAGGATCTTAACTGCGGACAGAATTTTGCCCTGTGCGTCAAATCCCTCTCCAGCTAGACTTTCGAACAATGAGGGTGAGACCAGGACGGCAAGTAGGCCGGCAATCAAGCCCATAAATACGGCTGACATTATTAATTCATGTATCTTCTGATCCTCATTCTTGCCCCTGAAGAATGCAATATATCTCGGGACCCCTTCATTAAGTCCAAGAGTTGCAACTGCACCTGTAATTGATATAACCGTAAGTGCAAGGGCATATGTACCAAAGTCGGCTGGCGAGAGGTGGGATGTAAGTACTCCTTTAAGAATGATGTCGAGAAGCATTCCGAGAAAGGTTCCTCCAAGTATTACGCCGGAACCTGCCGTTATCCGGTTAACCGAGTCGTTAACTGACATTATTAACACCGTTTTATTGCCCTTAATTCCCACTGGCCGGGATCAGCAGGCAGGAGAGGTGTTCTGTTGCTTCAGGAACGACTTGCAAACCATTTTCAAGGTTGAAATTTAAAGAATTTCTCTCTGCAGCTTGCAGAAGATTTAAGCCTGGTTCTTCAACCTTGCATGTATTACCAGATAGGGTACTGGTACTGGATGGAGTGGAAAATTTCATTTCAGGATTTTGGGTTTCAAAATTTGCTGTTTCAAATTCTTCTAAACAGCTGTGGATTTTAAGCTGGTCGGTGGATCTGTCTTTTTGCTCTATTTCTTGTCCTGTTACCTGTATGTAAGCTTTTAAGACAAGGTCTATCTGGGGTTTCTTAATAATCTGCATGATTTCTTACGACCGTAAAGAGTGGATCGGAGTTGGATCTTGGATTGGATCCGGGGTCAATGTCCAGGTTGGTTCTTGGGTTGAATCCAGGGTTGGGTTCAGATTTCGAATCTGGATTCCGGTTGGATCCGCAGTATATTCGAGGCTGGATTCTGGGTTGATCCGGAAGAACCCCTGTATCATAGGTTGGGTTTGGGTTGGATCCCAGGCAGGATCACTGTAAATTATAGGGTGAATCATGGGTGAGATTCAGGGTTGAATTACGGAAGACGGATCTGGGACTGCCCCGCCTTGCTTGTGATTATGATTTTCTTCTGCATTTGATAGACTTCTGTCAAGTCGCGTTTTTCCGAAGCTGGTAATGTTTTTGCACTAATATGTCTGCTTACGAGCTCTTCGAGCTTTTTTAACTCTACAAGCGTCCGTAATCAATCTAGTCGCCTCAACGGCGGCAGAGCAAATTTGGGTTACAGTTTTTCACAAAACTCGAAAGAAACTCACTTATTGAATATATTGGAGGTTTCCGCCAAATTTTCGGTGGAGTACCTCCATGACTAGCTATAAAAGCTTTTCTTAGCAATCATGTACTTATCATAATTAGGTAAGAAGGCTGCTTGAAAGAAAACTGATTTGATATGTGTCCTGTCAAAGATCTAGCTGAATGCCAGCTTTCGGGATTTATAACTATTAGCCTTGAAAAGCCCCAGGGCAATGAAAGGGCCCGGATTCTCGAAAAAAGCTATTTGGAAACCGGGGTATAACCAAAAAAACCCGAATTACCTGTTCAGGATAATTCCAATTTTTTTTGTTTAGTCAAGCATAACTCTGATGCCGATGAATTTTGCCGATGAATTTTTTCTCGATCTATTAATGTGCAACCAGGGTGGAGAGATCATTTCGGAGATGAGGATAAATTGAACTAAAACTTCGAAAATATTATCATTAATCACTGCAATGATTTTTTTTTCTTTTGATCCGTTAATTTCTATGGAGTGCCCTCAGAAACTATTATAAAAAAATAATTTGCTCTGCGCTATTTTGAGTAAATAATCTAATATATATTTATTCAAATATAAGTATAATAATCCTTCATTTCCCTCATATCATTCCAGAAGTTTGATGATGTTTGGACAGAAAAAATATTTGGCTGGCACAAAGGAATTTATGTTTTTGATCCTGAACAAATTTGAAAAAATGATTTAAGTTAAGAAAACTTCAACCTGCGAATGGTTTAGAAAGAAAGGTTCGCAGGCAAATAATATAAGAAAGAATACAGTTTTTAGAATAAATATAGTTTTAGACATAAACGTATAGACTTAATTTACTCAGGATTCGGTGAAAATATAAAACATAGATAAGTGAAAGACAATTCATTCCAGACTCTAAATTAGTCCTCTTGAGCGCAGCGAAAAGGACCCCGTGCTGTTGCGATTACATCGCAACTCCCAGAAAATCTCCGATTTCCTGTGCTCCCGAAGCGGAACTCGGGAAGCGAAAGCCGTTCTTTTATTCTTTTGAAAAAATCCCTTTCATTCCTCCTGAGATCAGGGTTGCTATGTCTTTTAAGGCAAGCCCCTGCTTGAATCCTTTGGGAAGGGCAATATATTTCGGGCTCCATACAGGATTGAATTTCTCTTTAAAATCACGGAGTCCCTTGTAATTATAAAAATGTTCTCCGTGAGTAAAGATTAACGATCCTATTTTATTCCATATAGGGGCAAACTGCCTATTTTCAAACCCTGAGAGGGGAGCCATTCCGAGGGAAAAACGCCTGTATCCTTTTTCTTTTCCCCAGAGCATGAGCTTGACAAAAAGGTATTCCATTGTCCTGTCCGGGGCGTCTGGACTGTGGCGCATAAGGTCAACACTGATCTCTTCGTTATCCGTGCCTGTCCAGAGATTTGCGAAAGCAACAATTTCGGTCTCGTTCCTGACAAGGGCAACCGGGAAATGACTCATATATTTCTCGTCAAAAAAGCCCACTGAAAATCTCTTTTCCTTTCCGGCTTTTATTTCCAGCCATGCATCCGAGATCCGTTTAAGCTCAGGCAGGAGGGCGGGAAC
The DNA here is from genome assembly GCF_031461075.1 of Methanosarcina baikalica. NCBI lineage: Archaea > Methanobacteriati > Methanobacteriota > Methanomicrobia > Methanosarcinales > Methanosarcinaceae > Methanosarcina > Methanosarcina baikalica. The sequence continues at coordinate 18,982 of NZ_JAVKPK010000033.1, forward strand.
CCCATCCGGAGAGACAATTTCAAACTTATATCCCTTTTTCTCCACGTTCTTTACCGTATATCGGAAGTCTTTGCTTGCACTTCCTTCCAGCGTGAAAGAATTGAGTGGCACTTTTGCTTCCTCCCCAACTTTGATCAGGGTCAGGCCAAGGTCAAGAAAAACGGGAATATATTTTTCGCCCACTTCATAAAAAGCAGCTCTACCCTGATGCAATTTACTCATTTCATAAAAGTCCCAGATTAGCTCTTTTGCCTGATCGTCCGTCCCGACAATATCTCCCATTGAAATCCAGGTCCTGCCGGAAACCCCGTACATTAAAAAAGCCTTTTTTTCATCATCAAACAGCAGATATTTGTCTCCGGTAAATACCAGGTTTCCCCAGGTTTCCTGACTGTGGGTGATAATAGTTTTTGCAAGCTCCAGATCCTCTTTTTCAGGAAGGTGAATATCCCTGGAAAAGGGACTCAACATCTTTACGATCCCAAAAACAAAAAGTAAGAAAAAAACTCCAACTGTAGCCCTTAAAAAGCTGGATGCCTGGGAATTAATCCCGAATTGCCACCAGAGTTCGTTTGAATACTCTACGTGCCTGTATGAAAAAAACCCGAGCCACACGAAGCTTACAAGCACCAGGGATATAGCAATTATATTCTCCCTGCTAAAAGACTGGTGCAAAAGCGAAGATTTTCTGTAAAAATATTTCCTGCAGGGGAGTAATAAGACGAACATGGTAAAAAGAACAACTGCCTCATAATAATCAAAGTCTTTCAGGAAAGCAAAAATCCCGCCCAGAAAAAGGACAGCAAGGGAGATCACATAAGCCCCATCGATTCTTTTCCAGAGTCCATTTGCCAGGAGCAGGAGTAATACACCCATTATGCTGCCAAAAAGTCTGGAAGCTTCAATAAGGGAAAGGGGGACAATGTAAGTGATGTCATGCACATATTTAGGGTTTGAAGGCAGGGCTCCGGAAAAAAGGAGGGAGATACCTCCAAAAAAGATCAGAATTGACAAAATCTGGGGCGTTAGCTCGGATAGGCCTGAATATGTAGCTTTCCCAATTTTTTTCAGGAATATTTCTCTCTCTTCAAATTCATATATTATAAGGGCCAGGAATCCAAACAGAAACGGAATAAAATAGTAAATTGCCCTGAAAAGCAAAAGAGGCCTTATTATATCAACTTTATCGAAGTACGGCTCCAGCATGAATAACATAAGGGTTTCAAAAACCCCGAGTCCTCCAGGGACGGTACTTATCAGCCCTATGATCTGCGCCAGTGCAAAGAACACAAATACGTGAAGCAGGGTAAGTTGCGGGTTTGAGGGCAGAAGGAAATAGATTATGCTCCCTGAAAGCAGATAGTCTACTGAGGATAAGGCAAGTTGTAAGAACGCGATTTTTGGTTCAGGGAGCTTGATCTGGTATCCTTTTATCTCAAGACCCCGCTTCCTGAATGAAAAAAAGAAATAAGCAGCAAGAAACAGCAGTAACAGAATTCCAATTATATTTAACGGAACAGGAATCTCAGGCATGTAAATTGATAATTTAACCGGATAAAATGTGAAAAGCAAGCCTGCAACAAAACAAAAGCCGACCCAGAAGGTGAAAATGCAAAAAATTATAATTTCCCAGATCTGGGCCAGTGTTAGCCCGTACCTCGAATACAGCCTGTAACGGAGAGAGCTTCCGGTTAAAAAGTTAAAACCTATGTTGTAACTGATTGAGGTACTTATGAATGAAATCATGGCAGTCCGTTTATAAGGAATTGAATTATTTATATTGCGGACTGCAAGGTAATCATAACCTGTCAAAGCAAGATAGCTCAAGAAAGTTAAAAAAAATGCAAGCTCTATATGGCTCAGGGGAACGCTTGCAATATTTTTTATAATATCTCTCGAGTGTAAATGGTGTATCTGTTTATCCAGGGTCCACAGAGCCAGGGAGAATATAATAACCGGTAAAAGATAACTGAGCAAGCTCTTTAATTTAGAGCTTTTTTCCTGCATACTTCCTTTAGCCATCATCGAGACCAGCGTTTTTCTTATATTTCATCCTTTTGTAATAATTTTTCAACAGATTAAATTACTCTTTAAAGATATATACATCTTGGCACCTGTGTATTATCCTGGGTTTCTGGAATTCAATCTGCGGGAATGAAATAATCATTCCGTCATTCTTTTTTTGAGTGTTCCACGTATTCTATTACCGACCCATCAGGATGACTTACTGTTATATTCCTGCCGGTTGGAACTTTTGTCGGCCCCCGGAGAATTTCTGCTCCTTTCTCTTCCAGATAAACTTTGAATTCATCGAGCGAATCAACAAGAAATGTAGCCTGCGTGCTTCTGAAAGGTTTCAAAGCTTCTTCTGAGCCGGCTATTAGTAAAATATCTCCTATCTGAGCCAGTTCCAGGCCGATTTGCGGAATTTCAAAACGCATGGCTGCCGGCGTGCCAAAGAGTTCTTCGTAAAATTCAAGGGCAGAGTTAAGGTCGTTTATATAGAGGCGGGAGAGGATTTTTAAGATTTTCATTGTATCACAAAAACAAATTTTTGTTATATTCCTATAACCGTTATCTTTCGTACAATATAAAAAATTATTTATATGTTCCACAACATTAAATGAAAAAAATCATTTTTTCGGTTAAGATTCTGCTCAGGTAGGCTTACAAATGGAGAATCCTCTGATAGAAGAACTCCTGAAAACTGTAGATGAATTTCTACAGTCTGAAAAAGGCAATCTTAATAGTGCAGTTGACCTTGCAATAAACTTTTCAACAAAAAATTCAATCTCTTCCGATCAGTTATTAACTCTGAGCACTTTTTGTGGATCTAAAGGCGCCCATGAACTAGCATATATCCTTGCAAAGACCGCTGCAAGCTCATCAACAGGACCTGCAAAAGCAGCTGCTCATCATAATGCTGGAACAGCTTCTTATTTTATGAATTTGCTTCAGGAAGCAGAAGAACAATATAAACTTGCTCTGGAAGCAGACCCCAAACATGCGAACACACACTCAAATTACGGAATTCTCCTGAAACAAATGGGGTGCCGCGAAGAAGCAGAAAAACAGTACAAACTTGCTTTGGAAGCAGATCCAAAAAATGTGAACACACACTACAATTACGGAATTCTCCTTTCAGATATGGGGCGTCGCGAAGAAGCAGAAAAACAGTACAAACTTGCTTTGGAAGCAGATCCCAATGATGCAGACACACACTCAAATTACGGAATTCTCCTGAAACAAATGGGGCGCCGTGAAGAAGCAGAAAAACAGTACAAACTTGCTTTGGAAGCAGACCCCAAACATGTGAACACTCACTTAAATTACGGAAATCTCCTTTCAGATATGGGATGCCGTGAAGAAGCAGGAGAACAGTACAAACTTGCTTTGGAAGCAGATCCCAATGATGCAGATACACACTACAATTACGGAATTCTCCTTTCAGATATGGGGCGTCGCGAAGAAGCAGAAGAACAATTTAAAGTCGCGATTGAATTAGATCCCAAAATGCCAAATAGCCACGGTGCTTATGGTTTACTTTTATTTTACCAGAATTTGGAAAAGGAAGCTATTAATGAAACAGAGATAGCATCTCGCTTATGCAGAGAAGATGGAGATAAAGTTCAGGAACATCTTTCCTTGGCATGGCTTTATGAAAAATTTGCAAATAAATATTACGATTTGAGAGATTACAAAAAGAGTGGAGAGTACGCTGAAATCTCAGGGGATGAATACATTGAAGCGGGAAAACAGTCTGGAGAGAGCTTCAAGGGCACTTCTTTAACTAAAGGCTATACGCTTAAAGGAAGAGCTGAAATTCGGACACTTGAGATTAAAACTCCTTTTTATAAAGATCTATCTAAAAGAATCTGGAATAGGAACTCTTACGAAATAGAAAAATTCACGAAAGTCATTGATTGTATAATGGATGCATCCAGATGTTATGAAAAAGCAGCCAAAGCATCTCCAAAAGATAATAAGTTGTGTAATGCCTGCTCAATTTCAATGTCGTGTCTTTCGGAAATGCTCGATTATATGCTTGCAGTTATAAAGCAGGAAAAAACACCTCAGCTTGAAGATAAATTGAAAAATTGGAATGAAAAATTGGCAATTGCCAAAAGTGCTTATAAAGAGCATAGTAAAGGAGAACTCTTTATCGAATCTCTTTGTAAATTAATGGGATGCATACAAAATCTGGACAAATACAAAAAACATGGAACAAGGGAATATGGAAGAGCTTTTGAGGAATGCCGAAAAGAATTAAGTGAAATCGCAAATAATATAGAAGGCCCTCTTCAGAAAATTATTGAAGATTCGGCGAAAAAAATGGATGTCTGTCGGCTCAAAATGATACCTTATGCAGGTACTGAAACTGGATATATACCTCAACCCAGTAAGTTATCTCAATTTTTGAAATGGATCTCAGATCCCAACAGAATCACAGTAGGAGTAGCTGGAATCATTCTTACAGTTGTTGTTAACCATTACAATGAATATCTTTTTTCCTTGATCAAAAGGTTTGTAGCCATGCTTCTCAGTAAAATATGATTCATTAGAATTTATTTCAAGAAAAGGACTCATTTTATTAGTGTATCAACAGCAAAATGTCGTATGAAATCGAGTATAATCATTCACAATTATTCAATACTTGGCGATTGACGCGACACTAGTGATGAAAATAAATTTAAAAATCACTGATTTTAAAAGTGAATCGCGATAAAGAATAGAAATGTGATATATAAGAATAGAAATGTGATATATAAGAATAGAAATGTGATATATAAGAATAGAAATGTGATATATAAGAATAGAAATATAAGATATAAGAATGGATGATCATAATATAAAAGCTCAATTTAGGGAGTGGTTAAAATATCTATGTTGATGTTCGGTTATAATGGTGGCATGATGGGCAATTATGGTTACGGGATGGGGTATGGTGGTATATTTCTCGGGCTCCTTTTCTGGATTTTTATAATTGTGGTAGCTTATCTGTTAATCAAATGGCTTGTTGAACAGAACAAAACCCGCGGTAGTGAAGAGAAGTCTGCGCTGGAGATTGCAAAGGTGAGATTTGCAAAAGGTGAAATTACTGAAGAAGAATTTGAAGAAATAAAAAAGCGTCTAGTATAAGGGGTTCGGAATGTTGAGCAATAATTTTTAATAGATTCTTTCCAGGAACTAGGCGTCATCCTGAAGTATCTGATAAAAACGGGAGAATTTTACCCGACCTAGTACCAATTCACTTCGACAGTTTTTAGTTGACGGGACACTATCTTATTATCTGGCTTCAGGTTTCCAAGCTGAACGACCATAAAAAAGGTTAGAAAAATGATAATCCTCGACCATCCCTACGTCTCCGAATTTTTAAAAGATACTGCTGCAGAGTTGCAGATTCCTGTTTTGAAAAATGAAATGGCAGCCGGACTGAAGACAGAAAAAGGGCTGAGGCTTCTTGAGGAAGCCGGGTTTATCGAATTAATAAAAGAAAAGGATGAATGTCTTCTTTATTCCAATTCCGAAAATTCAATTGGCTGGATTTCGGAAAATCTGGGCTTTACAGGTTTGCCTGAGAAAATAGAGCTTTTTAAGAACAAGATTAAGTTCAGAGAGCTGCTGGAAAGAATTTATCCGGAATTCTATTTCCAGGGTGTTGAATTTGAAAAGCTGGATGAAATTCGGGTTGAGGAAATAGAAAAGCCGTTTATCATAAAACCTGCTGTGGGGTTTTTCAGTCTTGGCGTGCATAAGGTTTCCACCAACAAGGAATGGGATTCGGTCCTGAAGAGCATAAAGGCTGAAGTTGAGGAGATCAGAGAGCTTTATCCTGTGCAGGTCCTGGATGTGGGGAAGTTCATTATTGAGGGAAATATCGAAGGGGAAGAGTTTGCGGTTGATGCTTATTTCAATAATCAGGGAAAGCCGGTGGTCCTCAATATTTTCAAGCACATCTTTTCTTCGGAAAACGATGTCAGTGATAGGGTGTATTTTACTTCGAAAACTGTTATAGAAACACACAGGGAAGCCGTAGAGGATCTTTTAAAGGAAATCGGAAAGCTCGTAGAGCTCAGGAATTTTCCCCTTCATATTGAACTGCGGATAGGGGAGGACAGGAGAATCCAGCCGATAGAACTGAACCCGATGCGCTTTGCCGGCTGGTGCACAACCGATATTGCATATTTTGCATATGGGATTAACACTTACAGATATTTCCTGGAACAGCTTGAGCCGGACTGGAAAAAGATTTTTGCAGGCAAGGAAGGAAAGAGCTTCTGCCTTGTTCTGCTGAACAGGCCGGCAGACCTGAATTTGAAGGAAGTTAAGGCTTTTGATTACGAAAAACTGCTTTCGGACTTTGAAAAGCCTATGGAACTCAGAACAGTAGACCATGAGAAATATGGCTTCTTCGGGTACATGTTTACCGAAACCAGGGACAACGGTTGGAGCGAAATTGAAAGGATTCTGAAATCGGACTTGAAGAAATACATCACTTTCAAAGGATAGCACCCTCAGTTTAGGTTCTCAAAGATTAAGAACCACTGAAAGCGCGGAAAACACTAAAAAAGGAAGCGCACAATCTTTCTGTGCTTTCCGCTTCAGAATCGTTAAATCTTTGAGGACTGACGCGCCACCAGTATACGTGGTTTTATTTGGCGCTGCACTCGGGGGCTTCCTTTCATTCAATGAAGCGATTTTTTGAGAAGGTCTTGAGGCGAAGTTGCAGTATGTAGAAGATAACTTATATAAACACCAATATATATTATTCATAGGGGACATATTTTCACATTTATGTTTTATGAATGAAAGGGGGATGAGATTATCAGGAAAATAAAACTTTGTGGTGCTGTGCTTATTACATTGATGCTGATCTCAATAATGCTATTCGCTTCCGGCTGTTCTCAAAAAGCGCCGGAAAATGAAACTAAAAAAGTAGAAAATGAAAGCAAGAATATAACAAAAGAAGCTGACGAAGTTCCTCAAGAACTTGTAAATGTTGTAGAGAAGAGTGACAGAAACATTATGGAAACATTAGCTGACAAGAACTTCACAATCCTTGTTGACCTTATCAATGCTGCAGGGCTTGAGAAGACTTTAGCTGAAGGTGGGCCTTATACTGTTTTTGCTCCAACTAATAAAGCTTTTGCCGAACTTCCGGAAGGTACGGTTCCTGCACTCAGGAACAATACTCAGGAACTAAAAAAAGTCTTAACTTACCATGTTTCTGATAAACTGCTGATGGAAAAAGATATAGTAAATCTGACAAGCATCCAGACACTTGAAGGAGAAAACCTTCCTGTCAATGAGACGGTTGAAGGCATACAGGTTGGGGGTGCAAACATAACAAAAGCAGACATCCTGACCGACAATGGAGTAATTCATCAAATAGATAAAGTGTTAATCCCGCCGAAGTAAAGAGAAAATAACAGAAGCGACGCTAGAGTCAAGAAAGAAGCTGTAGATGCCTTTTCACTACTTTTGCTTCTTTTTTTCTTTTTTATCTTTTCAATTCCGGTTCATAGGGTTCAGTGACCGAAAAACCGTGAGCAAAAGGGTGATCTGTAAATTCATCACAAAGAGGGTAGTGTGTCCGTTTTTCCAATTTGATCAACAACTCATTCTCACAGAAAAGAGCATTCCGGAATACGGTATTAATCGATCTTATTATCTGGTCTGGGATTTCCCAACTGAAGCACCCATGAGAAGACCAGAGAAAGAATAATTCTCGACCATCCCTGCCTGAATTTTTTAAAAAATAATGCTGCAGAACTGCAGATTCCTGTTTATTCAGAAAAATAAGAGAAGAGTACCCCGGCAGCAAAAATACTTATTTATCTTGAAGGTTCAATTTCCTTATGGGAAAAGGTAGATGGGGTACTCACTCTGGAAGACGATATCATAGAGGTAAATGACCTTGAATATTTTTTCGGCGAGGTAAAAGCAGTCGATAATATCAGTTTTACAGTCAGGAAAGGAGAGATCTTCTCTTTTCTCGGACCAAACGGAGCTGGGAAGAGTACTGTAATCAACATTCTCACTACTCTCCTGCCCATACAGAAGGGGAGCGTAAAGATTGCAGGCTACGATTTGAAAAAAGAGCCTGAAATGGTCAGGGAGTCCATAGGGATTGTTTTTCAGGAACTGACCCTTGACAGGGACATGACTGTAAGGGAGATTCTGGAATATCACGGAAGGCTCTATTCCATGCCAAAAGCTGCAAGGCAGAAGCGGATTGACGAGCTGCTTGACCTTGTTGAGCTCGAAGGAAAAAGAGATACTCTGACAAGGCATCTCAGTGGCGGAATGAAGCGCAGGCTCGAGATCGCGCGGGGGCTCATGACCCGACCGAAAGTGCTTTTCATGGACGAGCCTACAATCGGGCTTGACCCTCAGACAAGGATAAGGATCTGGGATTATGTGAAGGATATAAACCAGCAGGGTACAACCATTTTCCTGACAACCCATTATATGGACGAAGCCGACCAGTTCAGCGACAATATAAGCATCGTCGATCATGGAAAGATCATTGTCACAGGCAAATCATTGGAGTTAAAAAACGCGCTTGGCGAGGACATCATATACCTGGAAACCAGCGACAACCGGGCAGCGTCTGAGCTGCTGAAGAGCCTTAAAAGTGTAAAAGGAATCAGGGAAAAATCAAAAGGGATAGTCGTTATGGTCAACGTGGACGGTACCTACCTGCTGCCTGAGATGATGGATAAACTTCGAAGCGAGGGGATCACAATTAGGGCCGTAAACCTCAAAAAACCATCAATGGACGATGTTTTTGTTCATTACACAGGAAAGGAGCTGAGGGACAGTGGGACAGAAAAGAGTTCGGTGGTATCCTTGAGGGCAGGGAGGCGTTAAGAGATGCACACGGGTTTTCTTACTATCTACTGGCGGGACATGTTAAGGTTTGTCCGGTTCCGGAGTCTTCTTTTTGCCTCACTTATCCAGCCTGCCCTCTGGCTGGCTTTTTTCGGAATTGCAATGTCAAACAATTTTGATAGACTGACTTCAACCCTGCCGCCGATTCCAGGTATAAAAGCTGTTGGCTACCTTACCTTCATATGTGCAGGTGTCATTGCAATGACAACGCTTTTTACGAGCCTTTTTGGGGGAACAGTGCTGCTTTTTGACAAAAACTGGGGACTTATGCGAGAGACCCTTTCAAGCCCTCTGCCAAGAATCCATATAATTGTAGGGATCGGGCTTTCAGGCATGACCAAGTCTTTTATCCAGGCAGCTGTTATTATGGGTTTAGGACTTCTGCTGGGAGTCCAGTTCTTTGAGGGCTATACCCCTGCACGGATTCTGATCTCACTGCTCGGGATTATGCTTTTTATAGGGGCGTTCTCTCTCGGGTTTCTTTTCCTTTCAGCTGCAATAGCAATTACCATGGAAAGCCCGGAAGGGATGCAGGCAGTAATAACCCTGCTTACAATGCCTTTCTTTTTCACGAGCAACGCACTCTACCCTTCGAACTCCTTTCCTCCTGTGCTCCGGGCTTTGTCCACAGTCAATCCACTCACGCATCTTGTCAGCGGGATCAGGTATTTTGCAATAGGGAGTGATTTTTCGTCAATCGGGATTCACTATATTTATACTCAGGGAGAAATTCTGGTTTCCTTCCTGGCCTTGCTGGCTTTTGCGGTAATAATGTTTCTCATTGCAAGGTGGAGATTTAGCAAGGTTACAGTCACATGACTCAAATATTGAAGTGTAAAGGGGAAAAATTATGGTTTGCACACACAGAGATATGATAAAAATAACAGATGTGGAACCGGTTTCAAAGGGGTGCGAGGAATGCCTGAAAAGCGGGGACACATGGGTTCACCTGAGAATTTGTCTGGCCTGCGGGCACGTGGGCTGCTGTGATCAGTCAAAAAACAAGCATGCAACAAAGCACTTTAAAGAGACCGGGCATCCGGTAATTCAATCTTTCCAGCCGGGTGAGGACTGGAAGTACTGCTACATTGATCGCCAGTACCTTGAATAAAAGGTTGAAAAAACTGACAGCTGCAGAAGCTGAATGGTATTGAAAGGCTCGCCCTCGTTGGAAGAACTATAGTTCTTGACGCGACTTACTCGATGATTAATATTAGGACTTCTATGAGACTGGAAGTTCGGGCAGCCACTGTAACAGATGGAAGAAGGGGAATTGGAAGGGCACTATTTATGGCGCTCGCAAGAGAGAGCAGATATAGTAATCGTCTCATGGAAGACCTACGAAAGTTAGTAATGAAATTGGGATTGAAATTAGACCTGCTCATATCCACCATATACGTCGAAATACAATCCAATAGGTCAGAAGTTATTCTGTCATCTTACGAGTGCATGCAAAGGTATTGTTTTCAGCAGTATTGATGTGGTTAAAGACATTGTTGATAAGACTTCCACATCCGAAGGACTGCGAATGTTTTCGACTATCAAGGACAAAGTGTATGCTACGGCAAGAAAAGTAAGTGGGAACTTCAGCAAAACATGAAAATTGTCTTTGATGATTGGGAAATGGAACTATAGAGCTATTCCTCAAGTGAAAAATTGAAGTTCTTTTTTTAACTATTCCTAAATGCCTTATCCTTCGTAAGATAGAAGTTTGTAGCAAAAATTTGTTGCCATGGAGTAAAATTTGATTGAGAACTAAGGTTTCCTTGATTTCCGAATTTCTTCTCAGATTCATCCCTTGTTTTGGAGAAAAGCACTAAAACCACATCTAATCTGGTAAATGAGATTCAATAGCCCTTAAAAACATATTATTTTTTTAGATATTTTACATTGAAAAGAAATTTAAAAATCCGTGATTATTTATATGTTCATGTACTGTTATATCTTGTATGGCATGAAGGGAATGTGAGATTATAACTCATCGGCATAAACGTCCTGCTGGTGGGCTATAAGGGATTACTTGAGATTATGGTTATAGTAGAGGGGAATGTAAAATATTATAATCCACCGGCATAAAAGTCCTGCTGATGGGTTATAAGGGATTACTCGAGATTATAGTGCAGGTAACTGCAGAGTTCATCGTGTAAAAGTAGTGTCTTTTTTGAAATTCAACATCATACTTTTGCATAAGGAGATTTAGAATATGAGTGAGTTAATTGTTTTTGCGTTTCCGAGTGAGACTGGCGCATCTGAGATGGATGAAACTATCCATAAGCTAAAAAAGGAAGAACTAATGGTTCTTGCTGATGCGGCTGTTGTAATTCGTAAACCTGACGGTAAAATAAAGGTGAAACAAGCTACAGACCTTGTGGGTGCGGGTGCATTTGGCGGTGCATTTTGGGGTATGTTGATAGGTTTTTTATTCTGGATGCCTTGGTTGGGACTGGCAATTGGTGCTATCACAGGGGCAATTACAGGTAAACTGTCTGATTATGGAATTGATGATGACTTCATCAAAGAAGTAGGTGAAACCATTAAACCGGGTGGTTCTGCTATTTTTTTGTTGATCTCAAAGTGGACTGAAGATAAGGCACTCGACAGACTTAAAAAATTCAACGCAACAATCTTAAGAACATCCCTTTCCAACGAAGATGAACTCAAGCTTAAAGCAGCTTTTGGCGCTGGAGAATAACTAAGAACTTGTAACTAAACAATTTAGGTAACACATTATTGTTTTGGAACAAAATAAGGAGTTGAATCTATGCCTGAAGAAAATAAAACAATGTCTGAAGAAAATAAAGCAGAACTAAGCAAGGAAGAAACTAAAGTCGAAGCCATACACCCTTCTGAAATAAGGGGAGGTAAAAAGAAAGGTCTTCTAGATACCTGTAAGTAAGTAGGTTTTTATTTTGTAGTGGGGGTAAGTATTTGATCAAATCTGAAAAACGAGTATTTTCCTTAAAGTCATGGGGTCTTTTCAATGAAATGCGAATCTTGTGAAGCAGAGAGTGAAGGCAGATATTGCAAAACTTGTGGCGACATACTGAATGAAGTTGTCAGAGTTATAGGAGAAGAACGCTGGGCAGCAATCGATGATTGTTCGTTTATTTATCCGCTTGTACAACGTGTGGCTAAAGGAGAACTTGCAGTCCATGATGTAATTCAAGCCCTTGAAGTAGAAGATTGATTCCAGTCGAATACACTCCCGCAGCAAGCTGCGGGTATTCGATTAAAATAAAGCAGGGAATTAACCCTGAGTGATGAAGCTGTCCAGTTCTTTTTTAAGCATCTGGCTAAGGATTTTCCCATCAACAGTGCCCCTGTATTCTTTCATGACAATGCCCATAAGAGGACCGAGGGCTGCCGGGCCTTTTTCCTTGATGAAGTCTCCTTTTTCCCTTACCATTTTTTTGATAAAATTTTCGACTTCTTCGGGGTCAAAGGTACTGAGCCCGAGCTTTGATATCGCTTCCTGGGCTGTTAGTTCAGGTTCCTTCGCAAGGGCAGTCAAAAGGTCCTGAATTGCTTCCTTTGCGATTTCCTGGTTTGAAATGGCTGCAAAAAGCCCTTTGAAATGTTCATCCGTAAGGTTATCCGTTTCGACCCCGTTTCTCCGGATTTCCGGAACGATTCCCACAAGAGTTCTGGAAATCAAGGTCGAGTTTACGTTTGCATCTTTCCTGTAGGTCTCGGTAAGATTTTCAAATAGGGGAAGATGCCTGGAATAAGCTATCTTTTCTGCAAGCTCTTTATTCAGGCCACTTTCGGAGGCAAAGCGCTTTGCCCGGTCTGTCAGGAGTTCGGGAGTCTCAATCGAATCGAAGTATTTCTGCGAGATTTCTATCTGAGGAACATCGGTTTCAGGGTACATCCTCGCAGCACCCGGAAGGGGGCGCATATAGGCAGTGTTTCCATCAGGAAGGGTTTTTCGGGTCTCTTCAGGGATCCCTTCAAGGGTCTCTTTTGCCCTTGTGATAACTGCTTCGATTGCGAGCCTGGCTTTTTCGGGCTCGTCTGCGACCATTATTACGGCATCCCCCGGGCATGCGCCTATTGCATCTCTGACAGTCTGAACTTCCTTTTCGGTTATCCCGTAATTAGGAAGCTCGTCAGTGTGAAAAATCCCTCCGACACCAGAAGTCTTTGCCCGGTCTGAAAATTCAGTCCCTAACCTTCTTCCCGGCTGGACTTCTTTACCTATAAGCCCTCCAAATTTTCTGAGGAGGGCAGCAAGGATTGCTCCTTTTTTCACGCCTTTTTGCAGGACTTTGGATTTTGTGTCGATGAAAAGCCCTGTTATGTCGTATATCTCCTCGCAGACAAAAGCTTTTCTTTCCAGAAGTTCCTGCCTGATGAAAAGAAGGTTCAGCTGCCTTTCAACTTCCCTGTGGACAATATCTTCGATGAGGTCAAGAGCCTGCACGCCTTTTATTTCTACTCTTGCGCCTTCTGCAATCGAGATGTTGACATCCTGCCTGATCGTGCCAAGCCCTCTCTTTACTTTCCCTGTAGATCTGAGGATCATCCCCATTTGCTCTGCAACCTCTCTTGCGTGGCGAGGGGATTTGATATCCGGCGCAGTTGCAATTTCCACAAGCGGGATTCCCAGCCTGTCCAGGGAATAAACGATTGAATCTCCGATCTCCTCGATTTTCTGGGCAGCTTCCTCTTCCACGCAAAGGCTGTCAATCCCGCAGCGCCCTTCAGAGGTTTCAATATACCCGTCGCTTGCGAGAAGAGCAGTCCTCTGAAAGCCACTTGTGTTCGACCCGTCAACTACGATCTTCCTCATAACATGCATCTGGTCTACAGGTTTCATGCGGAAGAGCTTTGCAACCCCAAGGGAAATATCCAGGGCTTCCTTATTGAGTTCTCTCGGAGGCTCCTCATCGTTTTCTATAAGGCAAGTAGTATCATAAGCCTTGTAGATGTACTTCCTCCTGATTTTGGTCTGTTCCACCGCAGCCCTGTCCTTTTCTCCCATCTCACTTTCCGTAGCCCTGAGATACCTGAAAAACTCGAAGTCCGAATCCCCTATATCCCTGATCAGAGTCGGACACCTGCAGAACAGCTTCTCCTTCGAATCAAGCTGCTGGTGAATTTCAAGTCCGGCTTTCAGCCCAAGTTCACTGTAATCGTATTTTTCCATATTTTCACCCGAATCTAAGCAGGAAGCGCCTTATTTCTCTTTAATTTTCTTGAATTTTCCTTTAATTCTCTTGAATTTTCCTTTAATTCTCTTGAATTTTCCTTCAGCTCTTTTTAATTCTTCTTCAAATCTAGTTCTTTTTGCTCTCCCTTCAGTTTTAAGCCCTTCGGCTTGTTGTACTTTCTTCCATTTTTAAACCCTTTTTTGCGCTATTCCTTTCTTAGCTCTTTTAGGTGCTACATTGACATTTATCGGTTATTGTCAGTAAGAAAGTGAATATAAAAGACGCAGTAGAATGTATAAAGGTATCTGTTAAGATATACGTAAGAGAATATGGAAATAATATGTGTAATAGGTTGCGTCAAGAACTATAGTTGAAGTAGAAATTAATAAGTCGATTCCATAAGAGTTTTTTGGATAGGTGGATATTTGGGTTGGGAACTAATATATAAGTTTAATACAGTATGATTGGGTGCTTATATAAAATATTAAGATAGAGGTGCTTATATATGGCAAAAAACTCTACAATTGGCTACAGTCCTAAAGCCGGGACTGCTTGTGGAAAACCGCAGGCTAAGGCTCCGGCAGATAAGTCTGCAAAGAGGGATGTAAAACCATCCAGGCCAGCAAAAAAAGAAAAGTAATCGACATAAAACCAGTCCTCTCAGCAGTAGCTTGTCACTTTAACTACATCCGAAAAATAAGGAGTGAAATAAAATTTTAAAAGTCTGTAGATATCATTAATTCTAAAAAAGAATAATAAGCATATCCGAAACGAAAAACAGATAAGCTACTGCTCCTAAATCTGACATCCAGGCTACCTGTGCTCAGGCAGTACCGGCAGCTCTACCACATTAATCAAAATCGAATTTTCAATCTCTTTTGCTCTTCACTCGTAAGTTCTTTTCGTTTCTTTGTAGGCCAGAAAGAGGAATTGGATCTACAGGGATTTACTCTTCTAATATCTTTATTTGTGTTCAATTAACACAACTTTGATTTTATTGCGTCTATCAAAAATTTGACAACTTATATTTAAAATATGAAAAGATAAACTGCTGCTTTACTTCAATTCCCTCGGCTGCTTGTGCTCAGGCACCACAGGCAAATTCATGGTATTGATTAAGATAGGACTTTTTATATCCTTTGCCCTTTCAATTACAAGTTCTTTTCCTTTCTGTGTGAGGGCAAAAAGCGGGATCGCAGCCGCCACCTGTACAAGGGGTTTTGCAAGTTCCCTGATATATTTGGAGGCACAGCTGATTACTATGTCCGAGTTTTCCAGAAGTCCCTGAGCTTCTTCCTTGCTGACGCCTGTGACATGTACTGCAATTACTATCAGGTCAAGCCCGAGTTCGGTTTCGAGTTTTCTCAGGTTTTTTGCGGTCTTTGAATCAGCTACAGTTACTGCAATCTTTTTGTAGCCAAGTTCTGCGGCTCTCCTGACCCCGCCGGCAGGGTCAATGGCAGCGGTTGAAGGATCGAGTACGGTTCCCCCGAGTTCCTGAATGCCGTTGATGGTGCTTTCGATGGGCTCGGTTTCGATAAGGCCTGACATCCTGCCTCCGATACCCTGAACAAGAGCAGGATTACTTGCAATAACAGTTCCTGCACCGTCGCAGGCAGTTACAGTTGTCTCAAGAAAACCGCTGCGTAAGCCTGACATCATGATTTCTGAGGCGCCGAAAGCCACGTAGGTGTCAAGTTCCAGAAGCTGGCGTTTTTCGGTAAACATCCCTAAATCGTTTATTCGGGATTCCATATTCTTTTTTACTTCTTCGGAAGTGATATCCTGGATTCCCCTTAGCTTGGCAAAAAGAGGACACCATTCAACTTCAGGCTCTTCTACTTCCACAACTTTACCGTCTTTTATAACTACCCTTGTTTTACCCAATAGTTCCATTATGTGAGGCATATTAACACTCTCTATAAAAATTAAAAGTAAGCTGAATGTAGATAATCTCGCGTAATAATCTGCAGTTTTCCCTAAAGTATCCATCCCCAGCTCATCTGTAAAAATATTCAAAAAAAAGAAACGAGAAAAGAGAGAAAAGAAAAGAGAAAAGAGAGAAATGAACAAAAAGAGAAAAGGAAAAGGAAAAAGAGAGAAGAAAGAAGAGAGAAATGAACAAAAAGAGAGAAGAGAAAAGAGAGAAATGAACAAAAAAAGGTCTTATCCGTGAGTTATTGATTAATTCCTAAAAAACAAATACATCTGCCGTATTTTAGGAAAATGTAGAGAGATTCTTATGCTTGCGGTTTTCAATAAGTCACGTCCATTACCATAAAAGGAAAAAAGGAAAAAATAACGGTTCTTAAAGCCGTTTCAAAGCTATTTTTATTTTAGTTCCCTGGGCTGTTTTCCTTCAGGCAGCACTGGCAGGGGCATGGTATTGATCAGAATTGGGCTTGTGATATCCTTTGCCCTTTCAATCACAAGTTCCTTTCCTTTCTGGGTAAGGGCGAAAAGAGGCACAGCTGTTCCAACCTGGGCAAGAGGCTTTACAAGATCCCTCATGCACTTTGAAGCGCAGCTGGTTGTGATGTCAGCGTTTTCCAGAAGAGTCTGGGCATTTTCCATGCTTAAACCTGTAACGTGCACACCGATTATTATCAGGTCAAGCCCGAGTTCGGCTTCAAGTTCCCTGCATTTTTTAGCAGTTTCGGCGAAAGCAACGGTTACTGCAATCTTTTTGTAGCCTAGCTCGGCTGCCTTTCTCACTCCTGCAACAGGGTCCATTTTCGCAGTCGAGGGGTCAAGCACTATTCCGCCGCGCTCAGTGATCCCATTTATGATGCCGTCGATGGGCTCGGTTTCGACAAGACCTGACATCCTGCCACCCATACCCTGGACAAGAGTAGGGTTATTGGCAATGACAGTTCCTGCGCCTTCACAGGCAGTTACGGTTGTGTCAAGTAAACCTCTGCTCAGCCCTGTCATCATAACTTCCGACGCTCCGAACCCTACAAAGTCCTCGAGTTCCAGACGACGTTTGTCTGTGAACATCCCGAAGTCTTTTATTCTGAACTCCATGTTCTTCTTAACTTCTTCCGGGGTTATCTTATTGATTCCGCGCACCTTGGCAAAGATAGGACACCATTTGACTTCGGGCTCTCCGACTTCGATAACTTTTCCATCCTTTATGACGACTCTGGTTTTTCCGACTAATTCCATTATATGAGGCATGGTTACACCTTTCAAATTGAGCAAAAATATGATTGTTAAGAAATTAAGATCCGATAAAAATAATAGTTAAGGTTTGTGGTTATTTATATAATAGCTTTTGGTTTGTGGATTCTGATTCTATTTCTGTTTTGCCATAGAGGTTTACCATTGATTCTAATTGAGTTTTTGCAATTTACTTTGGGAGTTGATTTCAAGTGTAAAATTTTCATAATAAGGTTAAACTGCATAAGTCCGAAATACATTAACCGAGATTTTTATGGATTAAAACAGATCAAATATGCACTCTGATTATACTTCAGGATGGCATACCAACTATCCATTCAAAACAGTACACGTTTTTTATGTTTCCACTTAGTACTACCTGATTATGTTCCTTATGATTTACTGATGCCGTATATCTCACTCATGTATATTATATACATATCATTATAATTATAGTACATGTGTTATTCGATTGTCAGAATGGAAACAAGAGAATGAATTTAGGAAATGTATTGTTAACCTGAGCGAGGTTAGATAAGATCGTAAGTAATAAAAGCAGGTTGTGCAGTGGAAGGACAGGAAAGCCTGAGTGTCTTTGAGTCTGGACATGCATATGCAAAGTCCTGAGCTTTTAACATAACCGTCCTATAAAGGACTGCTACATGGAATTGTCATTCTCACTGAGACTGTGATATATATCCAGGGATTTGCCTATTCTTTGAGCGTTCCGGGCAAAATTCCAAGGGTTAGCTCCTTTTTTGCTACTTCTGTCCCTACCATTTCTTCAAGAGCTTTGATTTCGCTGCTGCAAGATCCGGCTCCGATAACTCCGATCTATTTTTGACCACTGTTTTGACCACTGCTTTTCATTATACCGATACCGTTTTATATATTTCAGGCTTTTGATCTCAGAGCTTCCTCTTTCCAGTGATTCCGGGCTTGAAAGCCTTTAGATGTAGTCAGATATTTAGATATAGTGACTCTGGATTTCCACGACCTCAGTGCTGTTTTTTGCGGTTGCATACTCTTCAAGCGGTTCTTTATTGAGTTCGAGGAAACTGTGCCCCCAGTTGAACTTCGACAGGATTTTTTCAGCCTGCTCTTTGCATCCGAAAATGTAAAGGGCTGCGGCAAAGGCTTCTACAGAGTTGAGTTTGAAGGGCTTTCCAAAGTTCACCGGATTGCCTGCAAGCAGGTAAGGGAGAGCCCTGTGTTCAAGGTTCAGCTTCCCAAGTTCAGGAAAAATCCTTTCAACTTCTTCCCAGGAACAGTCGAGTACTATAATCCCTTTTCCGGAATCATCGGCAGGAGAAAGGGCTTTTTCTGCCATCGGGTCCAGCAGAATCGCTGATCTGGGCAGTCTCGAAACTCTATCGTACAGGCGGGCAAGGTCAAAGCGAGCCATTTTCCTTCCCGTGCACTTTTTCGGGTCACACTGCCCTGCATGGTAAATATAAAGGGGAATATCCCTGTGCTTTGTCGGATTCATCACTGATCCTCTGGAATATGGGATTCTATTTAAACAGTTTCCTTGTTTACCTGTTTCCTTGTTTACCTGTTTTCTCTTTTATCTGTTTCTTTGTGTATTGCATCGAAAATTTATTCCTGACTAAATAGCATTTTTAGAGAAATAATAATAAGTTAACTTATATATTATGATTTGTATATAAGTGTATGTACCATTGCTTCGCCTTTGGTCGAATATGGAAAGGGATGCATATTGATACTGGAATTAGTATCTTAATAATATCGGATCTTAATGATGCTGAAGTGATAAGTAAATAGTTTATTTTAGCCTGCGTCATGCCGGTGTTTTCATGATGGAAAGGATGCACTAGGTTAATACCTTTCACAATAAAGTTCTGTGGGGTTTATTGAGGGTATATTGTAAAGATTAGTGAATTCCATCAATAAATTGATCCGGGAAAAAGAGATAGCTCTTCTTTGTGGAGGGTGAGGGCTATATTCTCTTTGACTCTGGCTGACTCTGGCTATTCCTGAGTGTAAATAAATCATCCGGAAATATGAAATCCCGTACTCAGATAATTGATGCCTCTTTAGCTGTGCTCACATCTACGTTCTGGTCGCGGGAAGTCCGGTCGAAAAATTAAAACTTTGGGGAGATGGACTATATGGAACAATCAATTGATTCTGATAACGAGATGGTGTATGAAATACTGCAAGTACCCTGGTGGGTGGTTCTCCTGGAAGGGATTATTGCTATCCTTATAGGCTTATTCCTATTATACAGGCCTGCAGTAACCACTATCTTTCTCTTACAGATTCTGGGTATTTTCTGGCTAGCAGAAGGAATTCTTTCTGTTATAGGGGCGCTGATATTCTCGGGGAATAGGTTATGGAAACTGCTTTCGGGTATCATGAGCATTATCGCAGGAGCTCTTATACTGATGTACCCACTCTACAGTCCTTTGATAATTCTTACATTCTTCGTTATTTTCATAGGCATATGGGCTATTATCAATGGAGTCTTGAAAATTGCCGTGGCGCTTAAAGGAGGAGGATCGGGGACGGGAATAATTGGCGCCCTTACAATAATCCTAGGTCTGCTCCTCCTAACTAACTCTCTGGCAGGAGTCCTTATTCTACCGTGGATATTCGGTTTTTTCCTTGTTATCGGGGGAATTGGGGCAGTCATTGTAGGCCTGAAAATTCGAACATGATGCCGGATTACTGCAGGATAAACTCTTTCGGAGAAATTTGAAACTCTAGCTTGAAACGAAGTAGTCTGATAAGACGATATTGTAAGGCTTTCAGCATCTTCTCATATTAATAACATAACAGGAGATTTGAGTATGGAAAGACCTATTGGTATTACTATTCTGACCTTTGTAGCTGTAGTTCTGGCGTTTTTAAACGCTATTGTAATGCTTCGATTTCTCGGATTATTACCTTTTCTGGGGCCTATTGGAATCCGTATTTTCAACCTATGGTATGCACTATTGTACGGTCTGCTTGCCTATATATGGGTATGGCTGGCTCAGATGCTCTGGCAGGTGGACAAGCAGGCCTGGATGTTTCTGGCTGTTATTACGATATTCAATCTGTGCGTGGATTTTGTGGTGCTGGTTACCGGAGGCTCATGGTATGATGTAAACTTTTCAGTTATCATGAACGCTCTTATTCTCATCTATATCATGCTGCCGGGTGTGAGGGGGGCATTCGGAACAGATTAAAACATGTCTATTCAGCTGGCAGTAAACCATGATTCTCCCAACATCTAAAAAAGGCTTCA
>NZ_JAVKPK010000034.1:0-37249 GCF_031461075.1 Methanosarcina baikalica
CGCGATGATGTTTTTATAGAAAAAACTCTCACCGCCCAGAATTAACCGAACCGACAAAATCCTCGTCAGACAGGAAATAACTCCTGGCTCCATTTAATAAATAGTATTTGCTGCATTTAAGATGCAGGAAATTATAATTACGCACCCATAGTATTTAAAGGTATCCATTCCCCCTTAAAACAGAAGAGAATTACCAACCAGAGAACTATGGAAGAACCTTCCAGCGAATTTAAGATTTTGCTGGAACGGGAAACATATATACATCAGTTTTAGTATATAAAGCTTTTTCTTCAGGAGACATTATGAAAAAAACAAACGTAACAAATGAGAAAAATTTGTTTTATTTAGTCCCTGAATTCCACCCAGAAATTAGAAATTCAAGAGCGGCGCGCACTTGTTTTGTGCGTAGGACATACAAAGACACATCCAATATAAATACCTATCGCCCATGTAGATACTTCAAAAAAAATAACAGTCTGAAGAGAAGAAGTAAAAATAACAAGACCGCAGAAAGCGCAGCATTAAAATAATATTAAAATAATAATAGAGAGTTAAAAGCTGCAGAACGAATAACCTTAAAGCCAGAAAAAAGACATATAACGGTACTTAAGGGTATAAAAAGCACAATACTAATTCCAAACTACAGGTAATGAGGTATCACACTGGCAGACTTAAAGAAACCTACATTCAAAGTCAAGCCCGAAACGGAAGAGACAGTTACAAGAATACGCACACCGCGAAGGGATAATAACGAGATCCTGGCAACCGTTGAGAGTCTTCTTGGCGCAAATCGCCTGAGGCTACGTTGCATGGATGGGGTCGTTCGCATGGGAAGAATCCCAGGTTCAATGAAGAAAAAAACCTGGATTCGAGAAGGAGACGTAGTCATTGTCGTGCCATGGGAATTCCAGAACGAAAAAGCAGATGTGATCTGGAAGTACACGAGGCCACAGGTAGACTGGCTAGAAAGGAAAGGGTACCTGAAAGGATAACATGGGAATGGACCAGGAAGAGAAAATAAGGCGCATTGACAGCGCTAAAGATAAGTCGCGGGCGAGGGAGAAGGACTCTGCACGACTAAAGGTAGAAGAAAACGTATTCGATGTCTCCACCCTTAAACTCCTTTACACCATCTCCAATAAAGGAATAATAAAGGCACTGGGGGGATCCATCAGTACTGGGAAAGAAGCTAATGTATTCTATGCAGAAGGCTCTGAAAAGGAGCTGGCTGTAAAAATATATAGAATTACTAGCGGCACTTTCAATGCTATGGATGTCTACATAATGAAGGATCCTCGCTTCACAAATATCCGAAATAACAAGCGAGACATAATTTTTGCATGGACACGCAAAGAGTTCCAGAACCTGAAACGTGCAAAAAGTGCAGGAGTCCGGGTCCCGGAGCCAATGCTTGCCGAGAAAAATATTCTTATCATGGAATTTATGGGAGAAAATGGGGTATCATACCCACTCCTGAAGAATACGCCTCTTGAAGGGGACGAGATAAAACTTGTTTATGACACAATCGTCGAATACATGCGCCTCCTCTATAAAGAAGCGAACCTCGTACATGCTGATCTGAGCGAATATAACATCCTGATTGACCCAAACGACGTGACTCCCATATTCATTGACATGGGGCAATCCGTGACCCTTGAACATCCTAACGCCCGAGAATTCCTCTACAGGGACGTACAAAATATACTCAGGTTCTTCAGCCGCTATGGGATCAGGGACAAACCTGAAGAACTACTTACAAAAATACAGGCGGAATAAAAATGACTCAGTATGTTAAAATCCCCAAAGAAAGAGTCGGAGTAATTATAGGTCCGAAAGGAGAAACAAAGAAGTTTATCGAGGACAAAACCACATGTCAACTGGATATTGACAGCGAAAGTGGAAAAATAGATGTCACCTGTGAGGGAGATCCGTTAAAAGAATACAGAATTCTAGAAACCCTCAAAGCGATAGGAAGAGGGTTCAGTCCAGAAAAAGCCCTTGACCTTCTGGAAGACGAAATGCTTATGCTTGAGGTTATCGACCTCTCAGATGTTGCTACTACTCCAAAAGAGCTCCAGAGAATAAAGGGCAGGATCATAGGAAGAAATGGAAGAACCAGAGAGCTTGCAGAAACCCTGATAAACGTCAAGATTTCAGTATATGGAAAAACCGTATCCATACTTGGGTACCCTGAACAGAACACTATAGTACGGACAGCCATAAAGATGCTACTCGACGGGGCTACCCACGGTGCAGTCTACAAGTTTCTGGAAAAAAAGCATCAGGAACTTTTGCAGTCCCGGTTAGACTCAATTGACTTTTATTAAAAACAAAGAAGAGCCAATCTCCAGAGCCATTACGGACATTATTTAACTCTCTGGAGATTTGCTTTATTTAGTATATAAATTTATATTGAATCCGATAACCACTTCAAGCTATTTTTGATTAACAATTTTCATTTTTTGCTTAACATTCTCGGGCCCCTTTCCTTTACCCCTGTGTTTCACTCAGCCTCATCAGGGTTTTCTTCATCATCCACCGAGATGTTTCCTCTCCCTACCAGGAAATTGCCCCTTCCGGATTTTGCATTAATCGATTCCTCAATCCAGATTACTTCACCCCTGGAGAGAGTATACTGAGGGAAAACTCCATCCATGCCTTCAAAAGGAGTCCAGCCCGCTTTACTGTGTAATAATTCTGCCCTTATAGGTCGAATTTCATGGGGATTTACAATAATCAGATCGGCATCAAAACCCACCTCAAGCCTGCCTTTGGATTGGCGGTCCAGCCCGAAGGCTTTTGCCGGATTCCAACTTGTAAGCATGATCATCCGTGAAAGCGGCAAGATATTTTTTCGAACTGCAGCAAGCATGAGAGGCATAAAGGTTTCAACCCCAGGCACTCCCGATGGAGCAGATCTTATATCAACATCCTTTTCGGATTCAAGATGGGGGGCATGATCCGAAGCCACCATATCAATAGTTCCGTCATTTATCCCATTTACAAGGGCTTTGATACTGTGACTTCCCCGGAGAGGCGGATTCATTTTGCCAAAAGACCCGAGCCTCGCCCAGTCCCGTGTAGAGAGAAAAAGGTGATGAGGAGTAACTTCACAGGTAAAAAAAGGCTCTCTATTTTCCCCTCTTGCAAGATATTTCTCTTTCCTTATCATGCCTATAGCTTCAAGAGTACTAATGTGGCAGAAATGCGCTCTTACTTTCAATTCGGAAATAAACTTCAGGGCTTTTTGAACAGCAGCCGCTTCACATGCGTTGGGACGCACTCTTGAATGATACTCGCAGGAAATATCCCCTTTTAACAGCTCTTCCAGCTCAAGGCGCATCTTTTCGTCTTCGGCATGTATGGTCGCAAAGGCCCCGAGACGTTTGATCTCGACAAGGGCTTCTTCAAAGGTTTCTTCATTGATATTTAGCCCGCCTGTGGATTCGGCCATGAAGATTTCCCCAAAAGCAGTAACTCCCAGTTTCCAGAGTTCTTCTAATTTCTCCATATTTCCTGTTACGCCACCATTGATCCCGAAGTCAACGATAGACTTTCGGCTGGCAAGTTTAAGTTTTTGTTCGAAAGTCCGCCTCTCGGTTGTGGGAGGGACTGTATTGGGTTGATCGATGACAGTGGTAATTCCTCCCGCAGCTGCCGCACACGAGCCCGTGTACCAGTTTTCCTTTGCAGTCATGCCGGGTTCCCTGAAATGGACATGCACGTCAATGCCGGCAGGCAGAGTAAGAGAACCGCCTGCATCTATAACCATATCCGAACTCGATACCCTGAGGTCTTTTCCGATTTTAGTAACTTTGCCGCCCTCAATAATGATCTCGGCTGGCTGAAGAGAATTATTGTAATAAATCTTTGTATTTTTGATAAGAACATCAGGCATGGGCGTCTATATGCTTAGAAATGTACTTAAAATATACACATCAAAAAGAATTAGGAAATAGGAGAGAGGAAACAAAAGAAAAAAATACTCAGGAAAAGGTCATCAGAAGCATTGAAAGTAAAAAAAGAAAATAAAAAAGAGTAAAGACCGAACGGTCACAACGTCTGTTTAATTTAATTTTATATGATCAGCTGTTGTAAGATAAACAACACTTTCACATATATTACAACAGTGATCTGCAATTCTTTCAATATAGCGAATCAGGAAAAGTAAATAGGTAGCTTTAGAAACGATGCTCGTATCTTTTGCCATCATTTCTATCAACTCAACCCAAACTGCGTAAAAGAGCTTATCGACCTCTTCGTCCCGGGATGCTGTCGCTCTTGCGAGTTCTGCGTCTTGAGTCTTGAAAGCCTTGATGGAATTCTCAAGCATATATGCTGCAATATCGGCCATTTTTTTCGTGTCTGTAAGAGGTTTTATATGTCCACCTTCGATTTTTCCGGGGATTTTGGCAATATTCATTGACAGGCCCAAAATTCTTCTTAGATCTGCTGTGATCTTGAGAGCAGACACGACAAGCCGGAGATCACTAGCCATGGGCTGCTGAAGTGCAAGAAGGTCAAAAATCGAAGCTTCAATTCCCCCTTCAAGTTTATCCACTTCTACCTCAATAGCAAGCGTTTTTGCAGCAAGCTTGACATCAAGATCTATAACTGCAACCATCGAATCGTTAAAAGCCAGTTCAACGGTTTCTCCAAGAGAGAATACGGATTCCTTGAGCAGATCCAGCTGCTTTACATATTGTTCTCGAGCCATTTTAATCACCCAAACCTGCCTGTAATATAATCCTCAGTACCCTGTTCCCTTGGATTTTGAAAAATCTGCCTTGTCTGACCGAACTCAATCAATTCCCCTGTAAGGAAAAATCCGGTGTAATCTGCCACTCTGGCTGCCTGTTGCATATTATGAGTTACGATTACTATGGTATAATCTTTTTTAAGGTTCATGATAAGATCTTCAATCTTCGAAGTGGAAATAGGATCAAGAGAACTGCAAGGCTCATCGAAGAGAATGATTTCGGGTTTCACTGCCAGAGTCCTGGCAATACAGAGCCTTTGCTGCTGCCCGCCGCTCAAAGAAAGAGCAGGAGACTTGAGCCGATCCGAAATTTCATTCCAGAGAGCAGCCGAATGAAGGGCACCCTCAACAACTCCATCCAGATCCTTCTTATTTACACCATGGATACGCGGCCCATATGCAATATTATCATAAATAGACATCGGAAAAGGATTCGGCTTCTGAAAAACCATACCCACCTTTTTTCGAAGGTCAACAACATCCACATCTGATCCGTAAATATTTTTACCTTCAATTGAAACTTTACCTTCGATCCTGCAGTTCTTGATAAGATCATTCATCCTGTTTAAACAACGGATGAAAGTGGACTTACCGCAGCCTGAAGGACCTATAAGAGCAGTTACGCTGTTTTTGGGGATATGCATGGAGATATCCTTAAGAGCCTGCTTCTCCCCATACCACAGATTAAGGTTTTCTACTTCTATCCGGGGATGAGATACGTTTTGAACAGCTTCAGTCATTTAGGGGCCTCAATTATCATATAAACGCTGATACTTTAATAATAAAACTCCAATCAGATTTATAATAAAACTCCAATCAGATTATAATAAAACTCCAATCAGATTTAGAATAAAACTCCAATCAGATTTGCAATTTTTGCCTGTAATGCCTGCGGATCAAAACCGCTATGATATTCAAGCCCAGCACGATTATCAACAAAACCAGAGCCGTCCCATACTGAAGTGGTCGGGTTTGGGTAATGTTTGTCCCGGAGGTGGCCAGCACAAAGAGATGATAGGGAAGAGCCATAAACTGGGAGTAAACCGAGTCAGGCAACCTCGGCAGGAAATAAGCGGCACCTGTAAGAAGAATAGGAGCCGTTTCCCCCGCAACCCTTCCAACACTCAGGATGACGCCTGTGACAATTCCCGGAATAGCTGCCGGCAGTACCACATGCCTTATAGTCTGCCATTTGCTGACTCCAAGCGCGAGAGAGGACTCTCTGTACTCTTTCGGGACTGTAATCAGAGCTTCCTGGCTGGAACGGATAATCACCGGGATAATCAGAAGAGAAAGGGTAAGGGAAGCCGACAATAGAGAAGAACCAAAACCAAAGTACTTAACAAACAGCGCCAACCCAAAAAGCCCGAACACTACAGATGGCGTTCCTGCAAGGTTGTTGATAGCCATTTCTATAAGCCAGGTGGTACGATTTTCTCCTGCATATTCGTTCAGGTAAATGGCAGCCATAATCCCCATAGGAAGAGCTACAGCTATTGACCCTATGATAAGGAGAACAGTCCCCACAATTGCCGGATAGATCCCACCTTGAGTCATCCTCATGCGGGGCATCTCAGTAAGGAACTCAACGCTGATTGCACTGTGCCCATTGTAAATAATATAGGCGAGAATAATTACAACAAACCCAGCTACTGTCATTGCTGAAAGGCTTAGAAATGCAAAGGCGATTTTTTCACTTGTTTTTGCACTCAATCCCATACTCAGTCCACCTTGAACCTGTATCGTTTTTTGATCGAATCAGCAATCAGCGTAATCAGGAAAGTTATGATGAAAAGCACAGTTCCGACCGCAAAGAGGGCATGGAAGTGGGCACTTCCCTGGGGGACCTCCCCCATTTCAAGTGCTATTGTGGCAGTCATTGTCCTCACAGGATCCAGAATGCCTCCGGGAAAAGAAGGAATTATTGCAGTATTTCCGGTTACCATCATGAGAGTCATTGTCTCCCCTATAGCCCTCCCTATGCCGAGCATTACGGCGGCTGAAATTCCGGAAAGGGATGCAGGGACTATGACCTTGTATATGGTCTGCCATCTTGTGGCCCCAAGAGCAAGAGAACCCTGCTTGAGTGTGCTAGGGACCGAACTTATGGCATCCTCTGAAATAGTAATTATCGTGGGAAGTGCCATGATTCCAAGCATAATTGAACCTGTAAGAGCAGTTTGCCCAGTAGGCAGATTAAAAGTATTCTGTACAAACGGAACCAATATAACAAGCCCGAAGAACCCGAATACAACAGAAGGAATCCCTGCCAGAATCTCGATAAAAGGTTTAAGAGATTCCGCTATCTTTGGGTGTGCAATCTCAGAAATATAAATAGCAGAAGCAATCCCCAGAGGTACTGCAAAAAGGATTGCTCCGGCAGTAACAATAAGAGAACCGAAGAAGAGAGGTAATAGCCCGAACTGCCTGTTCACGGATGTCGGGTACCAGAATTTTCCCGTGAGAAAGTCCAGAAGGGACGTGTCTTTAAAGAGAAGTAAACTGTCCCGAAATAAAAAGAGGCATATAAGGAAAATGATGACGACCGTAAGGGCGCTTACTGAGAAAAGCGCCGATTCAATCATCTTTTCCTTAAAAGTTCTGCTTAGCATTATATTCCCTTGAAATAATTTTAGACGCAATTACTTCTTAAGCGGTATATACCCGACTGTAGTCACAATGTTTTGCCCTTTCTCACTCGTCACAAAGTCGATGAATTCTTTTGTGAGGCCTGAGGGTTCCCCATTGGTGTAGAAGTAAAGAGATCTTGAAAGGGGGTATTCGCCACTGAGAATGCTTTCAGCAGTTGGGGTTACAGATCCATTTCCTTTATCCAGGTTTAAGACCTTTATGCTGTTATCGAGGTATGCAAAGCCGATGTATCCAATTGCATTAGGGTTCTGAGAGACCTCACCCACAATTCCTCCTGTAGCAGGCTGGGTAAGGGCATCAGGCCGGTATTCATCCCCATTCAAAACGTCTTTCTGGAAGTCTTTATAAGTTCCGGAACTGCTGTCCCTGGAAATCGCTACGATCGGCTTATCCTCACCGCCAACGTCCTTCCAGTTGCTGATACTCCCGTTGTAGATACCACGCAGCTGGTCAAAGGTAAGATTAGAAACAGAATTCGCAGGATTTACAACCACAGTAATGCCGTCATAGGCAATATCATTCCTCACAGGATTAATTCCATTCTTTTTAGCGGCTTCGGTTTCGTTAGCATCTATTTCTCTGGATGCAGTAGCGATATCCACCTCACCGTCAATTAGCGCCGCAATCCCAACACCGGATCCTCCTCCAGTGACTGTTATACTTTTTCCAGAGTTTTCATTCATGAATTCCTCAGCTTCAGCCTGTGCAAGAGGAAGAACGGTATCTGAACCTTTCAGAGAGATACCTTCGGATTCACCTGCAGGAGTTGTTTCTGCCGGAGAAGAGACTTCGCTGTTTTCACTTCCAGTACATCCAATTCCTAGAAACACAAGTCCGATCACCAGTAATATGAGAATTGTGTAGCTTTTTAGTTTATTTGCCATATTGGAGACACTCCTTTAAACAATATGAGTCAATAATCAAAATTCATCTAAGTTGTTACCAGTACAATACACAATAAAAGAAGGAAATATATAAAGATTCGCCATATATAATATAGAGGAGTATATACAAGCTAGAAGTATGGAATGAAATAGTAGAATATATATATTCTATATAAAATATAGACAAATGGAAAGATAGCGTTAAGAAAAATTAAAATAAGAGCTTGGTAGCAGGCAAAAGAAATGGATTGAAGCCCGGAAACAGAAGGAAAAAAGAGTTAAAGGCGAAGGTCTGAATGTGTAAAAGAATCCGGGATACTTATAAATTGATGAAATCCAGAATAAAGAACAAAATTAGAAATCAAATAGGGAACTCTGTTCTGCACGCCCATTTTCCTGAAATGGATCCTGTTCCTGAACCTTTACTTTATTTTCCCTTTCGGAAGGAGGTTTTTCCGGTTTATTTACTTCAGGCTTCTTAGCTTCGAAATCAAACAGCCCTTTCTGCTTTGAATCGAAGTCAAGTGAAGAAATCTTAACCCCGAAAACTTCCAGAATACGCTCCACTGGAGGCAGGATCTGCTTCTTAATGTAATAGTCAACATCTATTGGGATATTGTGTTCCCTGACATATTCCGGGTCCTCAGCCCTATCTACAAAGAGTCCTTTTCCTGCAGTAATGACAAAGGGGATCCTTGTTCCTATCGAAGATACGGAGCCGGTCCGTTCTTTCGTTTTTTCTACAACTGTCAGATGAGGCTGTTTATTTTTGTAGCTGTCCGTTTTTCGTGTCAGGGTACGTGTGAGAATAAGACTTTCAATCATTTCTGAATCTTTTGCCGGGTCAAGATTCCTGACATTGCTAACCACTTCACGGACATGTTCTACAGCCCGGTCAACATCACCTTCTATAAGTACAAGTTCAAGAACTCTGTTGAGAGTCACTGATGTCAGTTCGCACCAGTCCCTGCGAACAGTTTCCATGCCCTTGACCTTGATCTGACCTTCCCAGCCCGAATTGCTGGGCTCAAAAAGCCAGAGAGCATAGCGCTTCTTTGCAATAAGAAGAGCATGTTTTGCAATAGATTCAAATTCAAGCTCCATAGGATCGGGCAGGGAAGCAGAAACAATGGCTGAAAGCCTGTTCCCTACAAGGCTAATCTCTTCAAGGGAAAGATCTCCTCCAGACTTGCAGTGGACAAAAACGCTGTCCGTATCCCCATAGGCAACCGAAAGTTCCACAATTATATCAGAGGAAGAGAGTTCTCCGGCTTCTTTAAGGAGTAAAGCGGCATCACCCCTGAGAACTATTTTACCGATAGTATTATTGATAATTTCCCGGGTATTCAAAATATTGTGTCTTCCGAAGCTGGTTACGGCATTTGCAAGCGTGAGGCTGTAGAGCCTTGCCCGGGCATATCCTGAGTAACCGTAAAAGCTATTTAGCAGAATTTTCAGGGCAAGCTGCGTAGCATCAAGCACTCTATACTCATTTTGATCAGAGGCCCGTTTCATTCTTTTCTTTGTCTCAGTTCTCTGATTAAGCAAATCTTCCAGAA
Organism: Methanosarcina baikalica; assembly: GCF_031461075.1. Lineage (NCBI taxonomy): Archaea > Methanobacteriati > Methanobacteriota > Methanomicrobia > Methanosarcinales > Methanosarcinaceae > Methanosarcina > Methanosarcina baikalica. The sequence continues at coordinate 9,855 of NZ_JAVKPK010000034.1, forward strand.
TAGAAGGCACGATTCCTTTGCTAACCTCCGGAAGCACAAACTCTCCTCCAGAAGGAGGTTTGATAGTCTCCCCTTCCGGCCTGTCTTCTGTAACTACCGTGGTATAGCAGAGATTATGTGCCATCATGATGGTTGGGTAGAGGGACTTGTAGTCAAGGATAAGAACATTTTCCAGAAGGCCTTTCTTAGGTTCCAGGACCTCTCCGCCTTTGAGGTCAGAACTCATTTCATACCTCTCGGCAGAGACCCCGTCATTCGGCTTTGGAAGGAGCACCCTGTCGCGTAACCCGAACTCTCTGAGAAGAAGAGTTTCAACCATCGAAGTCTGGCCTCCGTCAACTACTTCCTGCAACAGACTTCCACTTACCCGGGCAAGTGCAATATATTTGTCAAGGAGCCTCAAATTAAGGATAAGTTCCAGGGCAAGCTCGGAGTCTCTACGTGAATAATCTACGAACTTTCGGAACTTGTCTCCTGTATCCACCCAGTATTCTTCCATTTCCAGAGGAGGGACATCCAGTTTTTCGCGACTCAAAAGTTCCTTTGAAACCACGCGCAGAGTGTATTGCTTGAGACTAAAAGCTCTTCTTACCAGAGGAAGGGCATCCACAACCACCCGTCCTTTAAACTCAGTGCGGGTAATAAGCCCGAATTTTCGGTAGCCTATCTTGCTGCCGTCCCGGCCGACAACAGGGTTTATTGCTTCTCCTTTTGCAACCAGAGCCTTTACCCTATCCGTAATGTAAGGAATATCAAAATCCTGGTGATTATATCCCACTATAATATCAGGGTCATACTCGCAGAAGATCTCAAAAAAGCGATTTAACATTTCAGTTTCGTCCCTGCAGGAAATGACATCTGCATCCATACCTTCCGCAGGTTTTGCCACAAGCACAAGGGTTTTATGCCCTCTGTACTCCGGCTCGAAGGCGAAGCTGATCATAATTATAGGCGAAACGTCAGGAGAAGGCATCCCCCCATCAAGAGGCAGGCATTCTATGTCAAAAGAGAGATACTTCAGAGAGGCGATCGTGAGATTTTCAATTTTCTGAAACCCGGATGCAATAATCGAAGAGTCGCATGCAAAATTTTCACAGCGAGAATTGCCTGAAGAACCTGCCCTGAAATATCTTGCAGGGTCAACTGGCTTTCCTTCTGCAGAGACCCAGACCATACCTCCCAGACTTTTGTCAATTAAAAAACGGTTTCTGAAGAGGATATCAGTTTCATAAACTTCCCACTTACCTTCAGCCTTCATAACTTCCCGGAGCTTCAGAATATCATCTCTGATCTCGGGCACATCCCTGGGCAGGCGGGTGGTAATTCTGAGCATCTCTTTCTTTATCTTCTGATATCCCACAGGTTCGAATTTTTCGACTATTTCGACCTTTGTAACCTGTCCAAAAGTGTCTTTCACAAGCCTGGCTACAGCGTGCAGGTCTCCAGATGCCTTGAGATAAAAATAAGGCTCAAAATCCGGGACAAAGCAGCAAACACTTTTCCCGTCCGCTCCCCTCCCAAAGAGGCGGATAACAGGGCTGCTGTCGTTAACGACTTCATAATCTGCGTCCAAGATCTGGAAATCCATAGGCATGGTTTACGGCTTTAGATAGACATATAGCTTTTGTTGTATTTTTGAAAAATAGGAGATTATTTTTTTTGAAAAGTTTGTTGACTTTGAAAACAAGCTATCTAAATGGCTCAAATTGAGAAACTGCCTGAAGGAAACTGAAGATCAAAAGGGACTGAAGATCGAACGGCTTCAACTATCGAATCCGCTTTTAAATCTTCAAGTGCCAGATACCTGGCTCCAAGAGCAGTGGAAATTTCCTGGGCAAGCCCGAATTTTATCATACTGCTTTCCGTGTCAATGACTGCAGACTGTATGCCTTCTCCCCTGAACATGGAAGCTATTGTTTTCGTTTCCTGGATCGGGGACTCCCCATTCATACTGACATTGGCCCTGCCGTCAGAGATCAGAACCATAAACGGGCAGGTATCAGGATCGCGTCGGAGTTCGGACTTTATGGTTTCATATCCTTTCATCAACCCATGGGAAAGAGGAGTTTTTCCGCCTGTAGGCAGCTCCTGCAAATACTTTTGTGCCAGTTCCACACTGGATGTAGGGGGCAGGATCAATTCTGCACTATCACCCTTAAAAGCGATAAGTCCCACCTTATCACGTTTCTGGTAGGCGTCCATCAGCATTGAAAGGACTGCTCCTTTGGAAGCTACCATCCGCTGCTGGGCCCCCATGGAACCGCTGGCGTCCACAACAAACAGTACAAGGTTGCCGATCTTATTTTCCCTAATCTTTTTTCTGAAATCGGATTCATGAATTATTATAGAATTTCCATTCTTTTCCCTTACAAGCTGGTAAGGTGCAGCTGCCCTCAGTGTGGCATCAAAAGCAAGATCAGTAGTTTTTTCCTCAGGAATTTTACTCTTTATATATCTCCCTTTTTTGGAGCTGGTAAGAGTTTTGCTGCGCCGACCGGACCCATTTCGATTATTTCTACGAAAATCGGGAGACAGCTGCTTTATCTGATAACTTTCTCCTGTTGAAAAAAGAGTTTCTGAGGAAGCATCAGGCTGTCCCCCGGTACTACCCTGTGGGTTATCCGACTCCTGCTCGTCTGGATGATCCTGTGGTTTCCCGGAATGTTCTTTCTGCTCTTTTTTTTGCTGTTCGCTTTTATTTTTCTCTTTTTCTCTTTGTTTTTCTATACTCTCATTCAGTTTATCCTGCTTGTCAGGATGATTATCAAAAGGTTTTCTGCGCATACGGTGAGGAAGGACCAGTTCTGCAGCTTCTTTTACATCCTCTTCAAGAACCTCAGTCCTCCCGTTGAAAGCTGCAAGCGTGATTGAGGTTTTCATCATTGTGATGTCTGCCCTGTGCCCATCGACGTTCATATCAACACATATCTGGCTGATCAATTCAAGCATGTTATCTGAGATATTCACTTCAGAAAGTAAGTTCTGTGCCAGAAGAATCCGCCCGCAAAGCTCGGATTCTGCAGCCTGCCAGCTTGCTACAAAAGCTTCAGGATTAGTTTCATAACTGAGCCGGGATTTGATAAGTTCCACTCTTCGGGTCACATCCATGATTCCCTTTATATCTGCGCATAACCCGAAACGGTCCAGCAACTGGGGCCGCAGTTCCCCTTCTTCGGGGTTCATGGTGCCTACAAGCACAAAATTTGCAGGGTGGGAGAAAGAAATTCCTTCTCTTTCAATAGTGTTTACTCCCATTGCTGCAGAGTCGAGGAGCACATCTACAAGATGGTCATCCAGAAGATTAATCTCATCTACATACAGGATACCCCTGTGAGCATTGGCAAGTACCCCGGGCTCAAAACGTTTTTCTCCTTTCTTGATAGCATGTTCTATATCAAGAGTCCCTACAACCCGGTCTTCGGTAGCACTTACAGGCAGATCCGTAACTTTCATTTTTACAGAAGAAATCTTAAGAATTCCGGTTTTTACCTTTTCCAGGCAGTCTTCACACATTGCATGTATATCATGGGGATTACAGCGGAATTTACAGCCTTCAACTACCTCAATTTCAGGCAGGAGATTGGCAAGGGCCCGGACTGCCGTTGATTTGGCAGTGCCTTTCTCGCCCCTGATAAGAACCCCTCCAACTTTTGGATTTACGACATTCAGGATCAGAGCTTTTTTCATTCTTTCCTGTCCGACTATGGCCGTGAAAGGGTAAACAGTAATATTATGGTTTCTCATGATTTAGCCTCAAACTATCTTTCAGTTTCCGATAAGGTATTCTTCAACACTCATAGCCGGGATAAACCGCTGGGAGGTGGCCGGAAGAACAGAGTCCACTTTTTCCACTCTGTCCATGAAGGGGAAAAAGGTAACACTGAGATTCCCTCCTGTCGTCTTTTCAAAAGAACCAATATGGATTTCTTCTGTGACTTCGAGGTCCGAACCAAAATTGAGAGCATTTTCATTTTCAAGCCGGATTCTGGGGGAGGTTTCAACAACAGTAAGTGCCCCGAACATTTCCCCTACCTTTATTTCAAGAGGGCTTTCGGAAAAGTGCAGAGGATATTTTAGATTTACACCGGAGCTTTCGTTTCCTTCCAGGACATTCTCCACATATACGGAAAAGAGGGGAATTTCAATCCCGTTTATGGTTTTGTTGTACAGAAGAGTATGGGTGCCCAGATCAGCCGAATTCCCGGGAGAGATTATGCTTGAGTAAACAGCAACATTATTGCTCAAAACCGTCAGGTAGACTTTATCCGAGTCAATACCATCTACTTTCAGGGTGTACCCTTCTCCAAGGTCCCATTCTTCACCGGAATAGAGACGTCTGTCCTTGTCATCATCCATGAGGATATGTATAATTCCCTGATTGTTTCCAAGATATGCATATTTCTCACCATCCCATCCAAACGCAGAATATCCTCCCTCAAATGCGTTTTCCCCGTAACCCTTCATCTCCGGATTTTTGTATAGAACCCTAACAGGTGAGGATTCATAAACCAGGCCGCCTTCCGGAATCCAATCATTTTTGGCATCAAGATTAAGTTCAAGGCTTTCAGTACTGAAATTGTTTTCAAGATCATAATAGAGCATACCAAAAGAATCAGCTGTCCAGACACAGGAATCCGGAATAGAATCCGAGCGATTTACAGTTATGGATGTGCCTTTTATCTGATATGACTTGATAACATCTTTAGTCATATTGTAAGAACATGCCCTGTATACATCATCAGCCACTCTGAAATCGATCAAATCTTCAAGAATTGTGACATAATCTCCAGGGCTCATCCGGATAGGCACTCTATTTTTCAATTCAATCTTATTATCTGTAAACTCAGTGACCTCGAAATTGCCATACTGGTCCCCAACGTTGATCTCAATAGGTGCACTCGAATACTGGTTTACGCTTGAAAGACTCACAATCGGATCTTTACTGTCAAGAACCTGTTTAAGAGTTCCTTCAAGAATTACATACTCAGTGCCGTTTATTTCAGCTGTGAAATTAAATTTTGAGCCCTTGACAAGGGATTTACTGGTAACAGGGAGAGAGTTTTTCTGAAGCTCAAGAAGAGCAGAATCCTCGTTTATCCCCGTCAACACCAATTTGTAGCCATTTCCAAGATCGTAATCATTCCCACGTTGAAGATCACGACTCCCATAACTAACCAGGTTCTCAGTGATCAATCCATCTTCAAAGACCTTGTATTTCTTTCCGAAGAAAGCCGTTGAACCGGAAGTAATTTTTGAGGTATACGTTGCATTTCCCGTATCAATAAGCCCGTCTTCGGAGAAATTAAGCTCCAACGACTCATAGTATGTGCCAGCAGAGGTTGAATAGTAAAGTCCGGGGCAATTTTCTCCATTGAGTATTGTATGTTCTCCGGCTGCAATACTTATGAGAGGGCCTCTCTGTTCAATAGCACCTTTCACAGGAGTTATAACAACTAGAAGCAATGATGTAAAGATAATTATACATATTATATTAAAAATCATATTTTTTTTGCTGCATTGAGTCATAACTTTATGAAATATAGTAATACTATATAGCCATTTTGTTTTTAATAAAAAGAGACAATTAATATATTATTAAAGAAGCCCCAATATTGAAGGAAATACAAAGCAAATAAAAGGAATTTTGTAGATTACAAAGCCGAAAAATAATTAATAATGTGCTTTATTGACATCTAATTATAAAAAAGTACATCAAAACAAATTAATTTAAAAATTAGAAAATCGAAGGAAAAATAACATGTTATTGTATAGAAATTTGCTCAGATATCGTATCCATAAATTTAATTTTATTATTACCATATAAGATAAATGAAGAATATTTTAGGAATCTTTATTAATTAGTTATTATATGGGTCAATTATGATTTCCAGAAAGACTACAATATTCGGATTTATATTCCTGAGCCTTATAGGCGTGATAATCTATTCACAAATCATGCCAGAGGAAAAAACAGTGTATAAGGAAAACTTCGAAAATTGTAATTTAGAAGGAGATCTTCTAAGATGCAAAGATGGGGTACTTTATTTTAATACAGAGAATTCGGCACAGACGGGAGAAGGGGTTTGGAGTAAAAATGTGAGCCTGTCTCCAGAAAAAATTTCATGGAACTGGGATGGACAGGATCTGGATACATTCAGTCTCTGGTTAGAAGTGACATTCAGTGACCACAAATCCATCTACTATGTTGCAGCAGGGAGCATGAATCCACAATCTGAAGGTGAATATTATCGAGATCAGGAAAACAGACGGCGTTTTTCTCCATCGATTATGATCTCAGGAATTCCAATGGATGCAGTTGAAAGAAATCTCATTGAAGATTATGAAAAATACTGCGGACCTGCTGAAAATATAAAGATTGAAAAAATTAGTGCAGGTTTTGGAGACAACAGTACACAACATCAGAATATATTGAGTATCTCAGACCTGAAGATATACGGAAAATGATAAAATATAATCATAGGAGTCTGAAAATGAAAAAAAGTAGTGTTGTGCTGATAATTATAGTTTCATTTATTTGTCTGGTCTGTTCAGGATGCATATCTTCACATATAGTAGCCTCAGAAGAAAAGGAAAATAGCAGTGGAGAAATCTCAAAAAGCGACGGAGATCAGGCAAGTAATCAGTTAAATCAGGAAAATATACACTCTTCTGAAAAATCTTCCCCTTACCTTTACTGGGAGTATGAACTTGGAGATATAACTCCGGAAAATCTCAGTGAAGGAAAATCGAATATTCAGGACTGTGTGACGTACTCTCAGGATGGAATGTATGTAGCGGTCGGGACAGGAGAAAACCTGGAAGTTATTGATGTGCCAGACAAAAAGGTGCTCTGGAAAAAGACCTTAAGAGGAAATGTTTCAGACATTTCATTCTCAAAAGACGGAAAGTATCTGCTCGCAGGGGAAAGAAGTAATGATGGATACATTTACTCCCTGGATGCTGGCACAGGGGATGAAATTCACAGCTACAGGAGTGCGGATGACCTCGGGACCAGTACGAATCCAAAATATCAGCCTTGCATATACAAAATAACAGCTGCCGATGATGAGGTGTACATTGCAGCAGGCAGATACTGGAAAGATTCGGGATACGGGCTTGCTTCAAGGGTATACAGGTTCAGCCCGGATGGCACTCTTTCCTGGAAACTGCCTGAAACCGAAAATTACGCCCGGAGTATAAACTGGATTGATTCAAGCCGGGATGGAAGAAATGTGGTTTTTTCAACCGGAGACTGGACAAATTCCCTTGAACTGGATGCAGTCGTCTACTCCGTAGATGAAAGCGGAAAGCTCCGCTGGAAATACGAAATTCCGTCCCTCAAACCTTACTTTGATTCTGCAGCCATCTGGCACGGGCTTGATGTTTCAGATGACGGGTCCATGGTAACTGCCTATACAGGGGATGGAAGAAGATACCTGTTTTATGATTCCGAGATGAAAAACCCCGGAGATGGAAGAACAGCATGGGACTCTAATGAATGGCAATACAATGTGACAGCTCCGGAGGAGATCCAGGGAAGTTACATCTATACCTATGGTGAAGATGCAAAAATCTCCACCGAAAATGAGACACTCTACCTTACAGGAGCCACACTTCCTGCATATTACCCCAATGATATCCCAATGGCGCACCCCCTTGAAAATTCTCTCGTATCATGCGATGTAGAAACAGGAGATTGTTCCTGGACCTATAACCTTTGGGGACGCTGTACAGGAATTTTCTTCTCTCCGGATATGAGGTTCTTTGTCCTGCCAGTTGGAAAAGATACTTCCGCAAGTAATACTCAGGTTCACGGGATTCACGCTTTTGATAACCAGAAATCCGGAAATGGCAATTCAAAGCTGCTCTGGACATTCAATACCGAGGGTGTTGTCGTGGATGCTGCGATTTCTTCTAGCTGCACAGTCGCTGCAGTCGAAGCTCCTCTAAAACTCCAAAATGGGGATGTAATTGGAAAACATAGGTTAATAATTGTCAGGTGAGAGAATGAAATGGAAATTTTTGATAGTCCTGCTTATTCTGGCTTTAATGACTACCGGATGTGCTGAAAAAAGCCAGGAATCCGGAGACAATGGAATTTCTCAGGATTCAGCATCAGGGATGCAAGGTACAAAGGAGATAAGTAATTCCGAAGCCGGAGTAACCATAGACTCCGTAGTCTTTTCCAGGACCGGGGCTCTGATTACTCTAAAAGAGGAAGCGAATATATCACAGGTAAGGATTTCTTCTGCCAATAGCTCTACGGATACCGTGGATATTGGAAAAACCGATGATCAGGTCATTGCAGCCTTTGACTGGGACCCTGAAACTCAATACAAATTTGAACTGATAACAGGTTCAGGGGTATCCAGTGCTTTAGAGGCATATGCCCCTGAAAAACCTGCTTTGAAAGAGGAGTATACCGTAGAGCTTGAGGATGTAACCCCCGGATCTATCGAAAAAACCTCAGAGAATATAAAAGGTGTAACGAAGTTCTCTCCTGACAGCAAATATTTTGCCATCGGAACCCATGGAGGTTCTCTGAAACTTATAGAGCTTGCAACAGGCGAGAAAGTCTGGGAAAAACAGCTTGTTAAAGGGATAGCAGATGCAAGAATCACGGACATAGAGTTTTCAGAGGATGGCAAGCGCCTTATTGTGGGGGAAGAGAGCCCGGATGCTTTTATCTATTGTTTTGATTTAAACGGCACTGAAATCTGGAAATTTGGAGCAGGTACGGAACTGGGCTCAGACCTTGACCACATGCCATCCATGAAAAAGATAAAGCTTGATTCAAAAGGGAATATTTATGTTGCTGCCAGCAGAGCCTGTGGCTACATAGGGGAGAAATACAAGTATCTGGGCAGGGTTTATTCCTTTGACCCCGAAGGCAACATGCGCTGGAAATTCCCGGAATCCGAACTAATGGACATAGGAGTTACCTGGATAGATACTACCCCTGACGGAAGATACTCTGTTTTCGGCACCACCTCTTTCACAAAAGCAGAAAACTGGAAAGACGGGGCAGTGCATGTCCTTAATGGAAACACAGGAATAGAGGACTGGAACTACTCACTCCCACCCCTTGAACCATTTTTCGACTATTCCGCAATCTGGTACAGTACCCAGATTACTCCTGATGGGGAAAAACTAATAACAATGACCAGCGATGGGCGAGCCTTTTTATTTGATAATTCCGAGATCATGAAAACCGGAGTTCCGGAGGTAAAATGGCAGGCAAACATTTCAACTCCGGTAGTAGTAAGCGGAGTCCCTATTTACGGCAGTGCGAATTACGCCTATATTATCAACAATACCCTGATTTTCTCAATAGGGAGTACTTTCTCCAAAGATCAGAATAAAGATGCTCCTATAGAACATCCCAACGGGAACAGCCTCTTTGCCTATGATACTGAAGGCAACCTGCTGTGGAAATGGAGACTGGACGGCTATGCAGGGGAATGTGCACTGAATGACAGGTATCTCGTGATTCCTATAGCCCAGAACCTGGTGACTGAGGATCGAAATGTCCACGGAGTGTATGTCTTTGACATATCAAAAAGCGGAGGTTCAAACTCTAAACTTGTCCAGATATATAATACCAAAGGGATTACAGTATCTGCTGATATCTCCCCGGACGGCAGGTATATTGCAGCCTTAGAGGCTCCTTCAAGGCTTGATGACGGCACAGTGCTCGGAGAATATAAAGTGCATATTCTTACATAAGAGGAGAAAAAATGAAAATTGTTTCAATAACGTGGAATTCCTACATTCCCACACTCCTTAAAGCAGCCGACGAACTTGGCATAGAGCTTGAAGCCCACTACACAAAGCTTCTGGAAGAAAATCCTGAAGAAGCTGAGAAGGTACTTCTTGCATGTGAACATGCTGATGCCGTCTTTCTATACTATATATCAAATCCTTTCTGGGAAGAGTTCTATGAAAAGCTTGAACCGTTAAAAACGAGGGTACCTGTAATCTGCGTAGGGAGTGATCCCTCAGCATTTACCCTTTCGTCTGTGAAACTTGAGATTGCAGCTACATGTTTTTCTTATATAATTTATGGAGGGCAGGAAAACTTTGGCAATATGCTGCGCTATCTCTTAAAAGAAGTTTTGGGATCCGAGCTTGAAGCAAAACCTCCGGAAAAGATCCCATGGGATGGGCTTTATCACCCGGATGCAAAGGAACCCTTCTCAAACATTAAAGAATATCTTAACTGGTACGGGCCTTTGAAAGATAAAACCGTGGGGCTGATTATCTCCAGGACTTCCTGGGTAAACAATGAACTTGAGATCGAAAAAGCCCTGATAGAAAAGCTGGAAAATCTCGGTCTATCGGTTGTCCCTGTTTTTGCATATTCTGTGAAAGACGAAGAGCTTGGAAGCAGGGGCATGGATGAGGTCATAGTGGACTATTTCATAGAAAACGGTAGGCCTATTATAGATTGTCTTGTAAAACTTTCTCCTTTTTTTATTGCAAGCAGTAAAACCAAAAAGAGAGATACATCATGCGCAGCAGAAGGCATAGAGATTCTGAGAAAACTTGACGTCCCTGTTTTCCAGCCTGTAATTTCACATTATATGACTGTTGAACAATGGCAGGAGTCAACGGGATTAAGCACTGAGATCGGATGGAGCGTGGCTCTCCCTGAGTTTGAGGGCGGAATTGAACCCATCATAATAGGAGCAGGCAAAAAAGAAGGAAATTATCTGGGGCGTTTTCCTATTGAAGACCGCTGCTCAAAACTTGCCTTCAGGATTATGAAGTGGACCGAACTCAGGAAAAAGCCGGTAAACCAGAAAAAAGTTGCCTTTATCCTGCACAACTACCCTTGCTCAGGGGTTGAAGGTTCTGTAGGAGGTGCTGCAAACCTTGATTCTCTAGAGAGTGTTGCAAGAATATTGAACCGGATGCAGGAAGCAGGCTATGCCGTCAACCCCCCTGAAGATGGAAAAACCCTTATTGAGACTATTCTCAAGAAAAAAGCAATTTCAGAGTTCAGGTGGACTCCCATTAACGAGATAGTAAAGAACGGCGGGGTCCTGGCTTTTGTGGAAAAAGAAGAATATGAGAAATATTTCAATACCCTGAGCCCGAAAGTAAGGCAAAGAGTGACTGAGAGCTGGGGAAACCCTCCCGGAGAAGAAATCAACGGCATTCCTGCTGCAATGGTTTATGATAAGAAAATCGTTGTGACCGGGGTACAGTATGGAAACGCTGTGGTCTGCGTGCAGCCAAAGCGAGGATGTGCAGGTGCCAGATGTGATGGAACAGTCTGCAAGATCCTGCACGACCCGGACGTTCCGCCAACCCATCAATACCTTGCAACCTACAGGTATCTTGAAAATACCTTTGGAGCCGATATACTCGTACATGTGGGAACCCACGGAAACCTTGAGTTTCTGCCCGGGAAAGGAGTGGGACTTTCAGCCGACTGTTATCCTGACATAGGTATAGGGACAATTCCCCATCTTTATATTTATAATTCGGACAACCCTCCGGAAGGCACAATTGCCAAACGCCGGAGCCTGGCCTGCCTGATAGACCATATGCAGACTGTCATGACCTCAGGAGGGCTTTATGAAAACATGGCAGAACTGGACAGGCTGCTTGGGGAATACGAACAGGTGAAACACGATAAGGGACGGGAACATGCCCTGAAGCACCTGATCCTTGACGAGATCAAAAAATCGAACATGGATTCCGAGATAAAAGCCGATCATCAGACTCCTTTTGAAGAAATAATAAGAGAAGCGCATGAAGTTCTTGGAAAGATCAGGAACAGCCAGATCCACAATGGAATGCACATCTTCGGACAGCTCCCTGAAGGCGAGAAAAAAGTTGAGTTCATAAACTCAATTTTAAGGTATGATGACCAGGAAAGTGTGGGAAACAAAATCTCGATCAGACGGTTGATTGCAGGACTTTTGGGGCTTGACCTTGATGAACTGATCTCTGACCAGAGCCGGATTTCCGGAAACGGGAAATCAAACGGACAGAGGCTTGAAGAGATTGATTCCCTTTCTAAAGATTTTATAAGGACATTTATAAATAATCATGAAAAAGAGCCAGCCAGGATAATCGAAGAAATTTTTGAAGGAAAAAGCTTTGAGAAGCAGGAAATCAAGGGAAAAAGCTTTGAAAAGCAGAGAATTGAAGAAAATATTTTTAAAGAGCAGGAAATTAAAGACCTGAGTATAAATTCCGTATTTCTTCAGGATGCCACTGCGGTCTGCAACAGGATCCTTGACCTTGAATCCAGAATCGATGATTCCCTGGAAATTGAAGCCCTTTTACACGGCTTTGATGGGGGATACATCCCTGCCGGCCCTTCAGGCCTTATCATGCGTGGAAGAGATGATGTACTGCCAACAGGCAGGAATTTCTATTCACTTGACCCAAAAAAGATTCCTACAAAAGCTGCCTGGCGAGTGGGACAGCAACTTTCCCAGGTTCTGATTGAGAAACACCTCAAAGATGAAGGCCGTTGTCCTGAGAATGTGGCATTTTACTGGATGGCAAACGATGTGATGTGGGCTGACGGAGAGGGAATGGCCCAGATTATGAGCTTACTTGGGGTTGAACCGATCTGGCTCAGCAATGGACATCTCAGGGGTTTCTCTGTAATTTCTCTTGAAGAACTGGGCAGGCCCAGGATTGATGTTACTATAAGAATCTCAGGAATCCTGAGGGATAATTTTCCAAACTGCCTTGAGGTTATAGACGAAGCAATCCAGGCTGTGGCATCTCTTGAAGAACCTGAGGAGATGAATTATCCGAGAAAGCACAGCCTTCGGATGATTGAAGAAGGAGCGGATTCCAGAGATGCTACTTTAAGGATCTTTTCAAGCAAACCCGGGACTTATTCGGCCGGGGTTCAGCTTGCAGTCTATGCAAGTGCCTGGAAAGATGAAAAAGACCTGGCAGATATCTTCCTTTACTGGAACGGGTATGCCTATGGAAAAGATGTAAAAGGAAAGGAAGCCCACACTCAGCTTGCTTCAAGCCTTAAGACTGTTGATGCTACCTTTAATAAAGTGGTAAGTGACGAGTATGACCTTTTAGGATGCTGCTGTTACTTTGGGGTTCATGGGGGCCTTACGGCTGCGGCCAAGCAAGCTTCCGGAAAGGATGTAAGAGTCTACTTTGGAGACACGAGAGAACCTCAGCATGTTGAAGTCCGGGACATGGCTGACGAAATGCGAAGGGTGGTAAGAACCAGGCTTTTAAACCCTAAGTGGATCGAAGGCATGAAACAGCACGGATACAAGGGTGCGCAGGACATTTCAAAGAGGGTAGGAAGGGTCTATGGCTGGGAGGCTTCCACCCAGAAAGTGGACGACTGGATTTTTGATGATATCACAAAGGCCTTTGTGCTTGATGAAGAAATGCGCCGCTTCTTTGAAGAGAACAATCCCTATGCCCTGGAGGAAATGTCCAGAAGGCTTCTTGAAGCCCAGTCAAGAGGACTATGGAACCCTGATCCCGAGCTTCTTGAAGAGCTGAAAAAATCCTACCTCGAGATAGAGAGCTGGATGGAAGAGCTGGCAGGAGAAGGAGAATTTCAGGGTGGAGCTGTTGACATTATCAGTTTTGAAGATGTACCTGACTGGAACGCGAAAATGCAGGAAATCCGAAAAATCCTCAAATAAGGAAAAAGGTAGCGGAATGAAAAACATAGCTATTCTCCTCCTTGCACTTGTGCTGATAGTACAACCCGCAGCTGCACAGATTCAGCAGGAGGACTTCAAACCTGAAGATATGACCACATTCATAATTCAGGTTCCCCATGGAGTAGAAGAAAACGGTCTTGCAGTCGGAGGCAGCACCCTTTCGGCATATGTTTTTTTTGAGAGTTATTATGATGGAAATATGAATGTGACAATGGAACTGGAATTACCTGAGGGTTTTGTGCTTCATGAAACTCCAGTCCATTCATTTTCGCTTCAGACCGAATATGACAACTGGTACAGGCTTGTTGAATTTTATATACCCGAGGACATGCCCTATGGAACCTATACCGTAACTGCAACGGCAGTCGTTGAAGTTGAGGGGACAAAACATACTATTGTGCGTACAGCCCAGCTCAATCTTGCTTCAAAAGAAGAAGTCACGGATGAAATCTCAGTATCCCAGCTTATAATACCCTCAGATGAAGACGGATATGGAGATCCCAGCCATCTCTCAAACACCCTGGTCGTCCAGGAAACTTCCCCTGCTCTCAAAAAGCTGCTGAAGGTTACAGACCTCAAGCTCAATAAAGAGGACTTCACTTCAACTTTCATAGGGATAGAGATTACCAATACTGGAAATAGCACAATTCCTGTTATAGTCACATATGATATTCTTGACACAAAAACCGGTGAACCTGTAAAAGCGTTTAAACCCGAGATTATGGGAATTAGCGCAGACGCTGCATGTTATGCCACTTTAACCCTTTCTCCAGGCTCAAGTTCGCTGATAAGCCTTCCTCTGTATATATCTCAGGATGCGATGGGAGGAGACTACCTTCTAAGAGTTAAAGTAAAACTCACAGGCAGCGACTGGACTGCAGTAACAAAAGAGCAGAAAATTACTGCAATCTCAAGGAAATGGGGGCCTATAATAACTACGTTTATCGCCTCTTTACTCGGACTTACTGCTCTTGGCTTTTTTATCTCAAGATCCAGGGAGATAATGGACAGGTTTAAAACCCGTAACCTTGTGCTGATTGCCCTTTTTGGCACCGTTTCTTTTGCAACGATAAACCTACCGATGACCATCCTGTGGGAGCTGTCCCATGCAATATTCGGACCTTTCAGTTTCCTGTTCACAGGGCTCTTCAATGAGATTCTTCTTTACATGCTCATTGCCTCTCTTGTGGTCCTGATACCAAAACCCGGAGTTGTAAGTCTTTTTATGATGGTCAGGTTTCTACTTGGAGGTTTCATAACAGGGAGTTTTACCCCCATAACTTTCATAACACTGTCCGTAAACGCGATAATTCTGGAGCTTATGCTGTATGCTGCAGGCATAACCAGCAAAAATCCAGCTCCGGAAAACAGGTTCAAAATGGGAATTATTTGCGGATTTGCTGACATGACCAGCGGATATGTATCCTTCAGTGTCTGGATGGTCCTGTACAG
The DNA here is from genome assembly GCF_031461075.1 of Methanosarcina baikalica. Classification (NCBI taxonomy): domain Archaea; kingdom Methanobacteriati; phylum Methanobacteriota; class Methanomicrobia; order Methanosarcinales; family Methanosarcinaceae; genus Methanosarcina; species Methanosarcina baikalica. The sequence goes on from NZ_JAVKPK010000034.1 coordinate 24,983, forward strand.
ACTTTTCTACAGCGACTGGTACATAACCGCAAATATCCTGATCGACGGGTTCCTCTACACTTTCATAGGAACCTGGTTTGGAATAAGTCTTGGAAACAGACTGAAAAAGGTGGCAGAATGACGCGAACTTTGGTAAGGCTTCCCTTAGGAAAGGCTTGCACCGCAGCAAGGGGTTTTCGCTCAAGCAGTTTTTGAAAAGGCTTGCGGCAAGCTTTCCGCCGGAAAGGTTGTGATGGAGAATGATAGAAATCAAAGACTTATGGTACACTTATCCAGGAAGATCGGAGCCGACTTTAAAGGGAGTCAACCTTAAAGTGAAAAAAGGAGAATTTGTTCTCCTCACAGGGCCTACAGGATGTGGAAAAAGCACTTTATTAAAGACCTTAAACGGGATAATTCCTCATGAGTCGGGGGGAATATTTTCAGGTAGTGTGAAGGTCAAAGAGATGGAAACCACGGATTCAAACCAGATGGAAATCTCGAAAGAAGTAGGCCTTGTGTTTCAGAATCCCGATGACCAGATATTTTCTACAACCGTTGAGGACGAAGTAGCCTTTGGGCCTGAAAACCTCTGCTTTGAGCAAAAAGAAATTGAGAAGAAGGTAGAAGAAGCCCTGAAAATAGTAGGGATGTCCGACCACAGGCTGGCTTCCACAAATTCACTTTCAGGGGGACAGAAACAGAGAATCTGCATTGCAAGCATGCTCGCCATGATGCCTGAAGTCCTTGCCATGGATGAACCTGTAAGCCAGATGGACCCTATGGGTACGCGTGAAGTCCTGAATACAGTAAGAGAACTTAACAGGAAACTGAAAATGACTATTCTGCTGGTTGAGCATAGACTGCACGAGCTTGCACCCTTTGCAGACAGGATTGTCATAATGGACGACGGAAAAATAGTCTTTGATCAGCCCGCCTCAAAAGCTTTTGATAATCTTGGGATCTTTTACAGGCTGGGGCTTCGAATTCCCGAACCCGTTGAACTCTGCCACAACCTGGGAATCAAAGTCAGTCCATTGAGTGTCAGCGGAGCTCTTGCTGTACTGGACAGGGAAATATTTAAAGGAAATATTAGAATCCCTCAGAACTTTCGGAATGTGGAGGAAGATAACGGCGCAAAGGAAAGTTTCAGAACCAATTCTGCCTGGAGTAATCCTTCTGTGCCTGCAGTAAATAGCCCCCCTATAATTGATATTCAGGATATGTGGTCTGGCTATGAGAAAAATAAAATGGTACTGAAAGGGATAAATCTGGAAATTCGAAAAGGTGAGAGAGTTGCGATTATGGGCACGAACGGCTCGGGAAAATCAACCCTGCTTTTAAACCTTGCAGCCATTCTCAAACCAAATAAAGGAAGTGTGAAGGTTTTTGGGGAGGACACAGGATCCAAAAACCCATACTCCTTTGCAGGCAGAGTCGGATTTGTCTTCCAGAATCCTGACCTTATGCTCTTCTGTGATTCAGTTGAGGAAGAAGCAAGGTTTGGGCCTGTTCAGTTAAAGTACAACAATATTGAGGAAAGAGTAAGAGACTCTCTTGAAGCCATGTCAATTCTGAATCTCAAGCATGACCTCCCTCAGGCCCTGAGCCGGGGGCAGAGACTAAGGACAGCCGTTGCCTCGGTGCTTTCCATAAATCCAGAACTCATACTCCTTGATGAACCCACAACAGGGCAGGACATGGTGAATATAGAACAAATGATGGATTATTTCAAAAATAACCACTCTACAATGGTCTTCTGTACCCACGATATAGAGGTTGCGATGTCCTATGCCACAAGAATCCTTGTAATGAATGAAGGAAGAATCATAGCAGATGGGGAGGGGAGGGAGATTATAAAGAATATCGATATTCTCAGAAAAGCATCTCTTACCCAGCCTCCGGTTGTTGAAATTGCTAACTCTCTGGGAGTGGACGCCTTTTCGGTCACAGAACTTGTGGAAATGCTGACCCGTAGAAGTTCTGAGGTAATAAATTCTGAGGTAATAAATTCTGAGGTAATAAATTCTGAGGTAATAAATTCTGAGGTAATAAATTCTGAGGTAATAAATTCTGAAATGATAAAATGTGAAGTGATAAGATGCTGACCTTTAGAGACCCTGAAGTGATAATATGATAGGTGCCAGATCAATCGCAGAACCAACTATTAGAGACACAATTATTCACAGGATAGACCCACGGGCAAAGATCCTGATCCTTATCTCCACTGCTTTTATCGCAGTAACTCTGGACAATCCCGAAACCATGCTTCTGCTGTTTCTGACCATACTTTCCGGATTTGCACTTGCAAGGATGCCGGCAATAAAGCTCAAAACCCTAGCTTTATTACTCGTGCTTTTGATCTGGGGGACTATCTACTCTCAGGCTCTTTTTTATTCCCAGCTTCCAAGGACCGTGATATTTACCATAATAAGTCCTGATTTTCCGGTTCTGGGCTGGCTGACAAACGGTGGGCTGTTCGTATATGAAGAAGGGCTCCACCACGGTGCAATTCAGGGCTTAAGGTCAGCTTCAATCCTGTCCCTTGGGCTGTTGATGTGCTGGACCACGGACTCGAGGGATATGTTAAATGGCCTGGTGGGGCTCAGAGTCCCTTACAGTGTGGCCTTTATGGTAGTTACAGCAGTCCGATTCCTGCCAATAATAATTACTGAAGTATCGACTGTGGTTACAGTCCAGAAGCTAAGGGGTTTTAATCCGAAAAAGTTTGGCTCAGGGATTGTCAAGACATCTCTTAATATATTGACCCCAACCCTTGCAAACTGCGTTAGAAGGACCGGAACTCTTGCAGTTTCGATTCAGAGCAGAGCATTCAGAGCAAATCCTGACAGGACATATCTCAAAAAGCTGAAGGCTTCAGATTTTGATAAAGTAGTGGTTGTGGTCTTTGTTTTTACAGCCACAAGTATTGTTATCATAAAGCTTCTTTACAATATATACACAAGCGGAATTTATTATACTTCAGGTTTAAGGCCTGTTTATGCAATTGCAAAGGGATACCTGTGATAGAAATAAGAAAATTATCCAGATCCTTCGGAAACTTGATCGCGGTTGATAATCTCGATCTTAGTGTCGGAAACGAGATCTTCGGCCTTCTTGGCCCCAATGGGGCAGGCAAAAGTACGACAGTTATGATGCTTACAACCCTGTTAAAACCCAGCAGTGGCACTGCAAGAGTCTGTGGGTATGATGTCGAAAGGGATTCAAAAAAAGTAAGGTCAAAGATAAGCTATGTCCCCCAGGATATGGCAGTTGACCGAAAACTCACAGGCCGGGAAAATGTACAGCTTTATGCAAAACTCTATGGGGTCCCTGACAGAAATTCAAAGGTCGAAGAAGTGCTTGAAATGATGGGACTTTCAGACCGTGCCAGTGATCTTGTTGCAACATATTCTGGAGGAATGAGACGGCGCCTTGAACTTGCTCAGGCCCTTGTGCATGAGCCTGAGGTTCTGTTTCTGGACGAACCCACCCTTGGGCTGGATGTGAGCGGCAGAAAAAAGATATGGGAACATATCAGGATGCTTAAGGCCGAAGGGATGACCATCTTCATGACTACACATTACCTTGAAGAGGCAGAAAAATACTGCAACCGGGTTGCTATTATTGATAAAGGCAGAATCGCAGTTGTTGGTACTCCTGAAAACCTGATCAGTTCGATTGGAGAAGATGCCTCCCTTAATGACGTTTTCCTTGAGAACGTTAAAACCCCTGAAGAACAGGCAGGGTTTAATTCAACCCAGTTTAGAAACCTTCTGAGGCGAAGATAATGAGAGCAGTATTCTACTATTTTGAAAGGGACCTTGTAAAATGGCTAAGAGGAAGGGTAACCGTTGTTTCCTCACTCGTAATGCCTGCGGCCTGGCTGGTATTTGTCGGGATGGCCTTGCCCACGAAGTTTACTGATAATTATCTTGAGTTTATTACTCCTGGCATCCTTGTCATGACGATTCTTTTTTCCTCCTTGCAGGGAGGAACTCTTATGATTTTTGATAAAATACTGGGCTTTTTGAATAAGTTCCTCGCCATGCCCTCCCCACGAGAAAGCATGCTGTACGGAAAAATCCTATTTATCAGTGTAAGGGGTCTGCTGCAGGCAACTGTGATCCTCCTGATAGCTACGCTCTTTGGAGTAAGGATATCGAACCCCGTAAGTATAGTTTTGATATATCTTACACTGTTCCTGTTTTCGGTATTTTTCTCTGCACTCTCAACTATGATAGGGCTGTACCTAAGTGACCATGACAGTTATTCGGCTGTAAACAGCATGATCAGTATGCCCTTATTCTTCACCAGCAGTGCGCTTATGCCCTATGATGTCATGCCCTCCTGGTTGAGGATGATGGCAAAGCTTAATCCCGTAAGTTATGCAATAGATAGCATAAGAACTCTTTTTGAAGGAGGAGTCCCTGTTCAGGGGCTTATAGGCCTTACCATAGGAGCCGGTATTATGGTACTCCTCGGGACATATCAGTTCAGGAAGGCATTTGTGTAAAAAACTTATATGATATTCTTTGAATCAAGCCTCATGGTCGAGGTCGGAGCCGTAACCTTTTTCCTCCAGGAAAGCCAGAAGGTGGCAGGAATCTTCACCTTTGCAGTCGCCATCACTCTCACCTTCATGCAGCTCCTTCTCACAAAATCCGAAAGCCCTCCTGCAATCTTCCTCCCCCTTTTTCCCCTTACTTCCCCTGTCGCAATGCTTGTCAGGATAGGGGCCTCATACGTGCCCTTTTACCTGATCACGACAAGTTTTTTCATTCTCTTTGTCTCTATCCATGGGGTAATCGTGCTTTCAAGCCGGTTCTTCAGGGCTTATTTGCTGATGTACGGGAAGAAACCACCTCAAGAAGATTGTGAGAAATATTCGGGCAGAGAGCCTGTGAAAAAACAAAAGCTTTTTTTTCAAGTTGTGCATGTATATAGAAGATGAGTACCAATCCCATTTCAACTAATAACGATAAAAGCAAGGATGATAAAATCAAGAGCGTTAAAGGCAAAAGTGGCAAAGGTAGGGTAGTTGTTTCGTGGACCGGAGGAAAGGACGGTTGTCTTGCATGTTACGGGGCAATCTCGGAAGGTTTTGAGGTATCCCACCTCCTGAACTTCAGAGAAATCCAGAGGCGCGGCTCCCATGACATCAATCCGGACCTGATTTATGCACAGGCTGAAGCTCTTGGAATTCCCCTTATCCATAAGGACTTTATTTCATATGAACAGGAATTCAAAAAAGTAATCAGTGATTTAAGGGATAGCGGGGAGCAAATCGACGGAGCGGTTTTTGGGCATATCGAGACGCACAAGAACCTTGTAGACAGGATATGTGGGGAACTGGGCCTCGAGTTAATAATGCCGCTCTGGCAGAGGAATTCCGAACAGATCATAAAAGGCCTCATAGATTCGGGTTTTGAGGTGATCCTACTCAGCGTCAAAGCCAATTTGTTAGGGAATGAGTGGCTGGGTCGAAAGATCGATGAAAATTTCATATGCGACCTAAAAAAGCACAATCCCTCCATCGATGCCTGCGGTGAAAAAGGGGAGTTCCATACCTTTGTTACCGACGGCCCGCTATTCAAAAACAAAATAAAGGTAATGGAGAGTAAAATGACCTTGAGGGGAGGCTACTGGTTCCTGGAGATATCAAAGTTCAAGGCCGAGAAAAAATAAGCCTGCACTTTCGGCTTTCATTGTTTAAATTCCATTGCAAAAATAAGGTTGTCCACTGATACAAAAATGGTATTTTCAGGATAAAATATCCAACGCGACTTTTGATTGCGTTTTGGTGCATTTGCACACGATAGTTTTACAAATGCCAAAGGTACGGAAAAAGATTGAGAGTAGACGTTATTACGATTACTGTGAAATAATAACAACGGAATACAAATGGAAGACCAAATTTGGGGTAGTCTACTATTTAGTTGATATTGTTCCAAAATAATGTAAATACAGTTTTCAACTCTTTCTTTTCCTTGTATTTCTGGTGTATGAAGAGAATACTTTGACGTCCTTCAATACATCGAAGTACTGATTTACATCCTTATAAAAGAGTCATATATTTTCATTTGACGCTATAGTTGTGAGTTTTGAGAATTTTACCCCTTTTAGGGCCATTATATCTTCGGCAAGTTCTTTAATCTTCTCGCCGTCTCCATCCAGGACAATTACTTCAAAACAATTGTCATGATCGAGGTGTACATGCACGGAAGACTTTATCAAGGAAGTGTAGTGATGTTGGATATCTCCAAGGGCATTTGAAAGACCTCGTTTTGTATGATCGTAAGTAACTGCAACGATTCCAACACGATGACCTTTAATGTCCCCCATCCACTCGTAATAGGAAATATAACTTCTGATGGCATCCCTGATACCTTCCGAACGAGACGAATAACCTCTTTTTTCGATAATCTCATCAAATTTATCCAGAAGGTTGTCAGGAAGGGAAACCCCTATCCTCATGAGTTCTGTTTCCATCGTATCACCAAGCAATTTATATTTATGTATATTATAATAATTCAATATATAATAAGTATTACTACATATGTTTTTTCACTTAACCACTATATAAATATAGCTGATTATAATTGAGATGCACTCTTCAAATTGTAAGGGAATATACAAGTCTTAAAAATAATCAAGATGTCTACTTAATTTTTTAGATGTGTAATAAATGAAACATTTCATATTATTGAAAAAAAGAATAATAAATTGAATTAGAATTTCATGAAACTATAAAGTTCCAGTTTAACAAAAGACGGTTGTTATTTATTACTGATAGTAGTTGTCGGACAGCCTGTAAAGGCCAGGATATTCGTGACCCTCTGCACTCCCATAGTAATAAAGAAATAGAAAAATAGAGAAAAAAATAAGAAAGAAATATAAAATTAAGAAAAAACAAAGAAATTAGAATAAACAAAGAAATTAGAATAAACAAAGAAATTAGAATAAACAAAGAAACTCGAATAAACAAAGAAATAAAAAAGAAAATAAGAGTCCAAACCTTTGAGGTTTAGACCTGTTTTATATTCATATTGAGAGCAACTTCCGCAATATCAGCGCTATATTCGGCTACCCTTCGCAGGCTCTCCAGGATCATGCTAAGTTCAATGCTACCTGAACCTTCGATATCCCGTGACTCTAGAGAAACTCCGAACTGGGAAACTTTTTTGGCTTCTACAACTATTTTGTTGATAGCCTGGAGGTCTTCTTGTGCCATTGAGTCTATTGAGCTTTCGAAAACCTTGCGGGAGAGTTCAGCCATCTTGAAAATCGCATCATCATTGCTGACTCCATAGCTCATTTTCAGAACGTTTGTGGCTATCTTAACAGCGTGGTCGCCTACACGTTCGATACTTTTTGTAATAAGCCTGTATCCAAGGCATTCCCTGGGATGCCGAATCCCGATCTTATCAGAGAGTTCAAGATCCTCGATTGAGGCTTTGAGCTGGCGGACGGCGAGAAGATAAAAGCGGTCTACATCATCGTCTCTCTGGATGACGTCTTCGGCAATCTCCACATTGTGATCCCTGAGAGCGGCCATGGAGTCCTCAAGCATGGAAAGTACAAGCCCGTACATGTTTTTGATTACCCGCCCAAGAGGCAGGTCATTATAATTCAGGAGACACTGGAAAACCAGTTCATTCCTGGATTCTTCCACAAGCTCAAGACCTATCAATTTTTGACGCACGGAGTCCTTGATAAACTTGCGATCATAAGCACTGAAACCTTTTTTGGTAGTCAGCCTAATAGAGTCGTAACCTACAAGATAATGAGAAATAAGAATCCTGAGATTATTTTCCGCACTATCCGAATGAATATAGTCGATCGTTGCTTTAAGGGCGGAATGTTCCTTTGAGGCGGCACTGGAAGAAACAAGTAGGGTTTTGTTAGGCATGGGTGTAAGAGTAAGTGTGTCTCCTGCCTCAATACCTATATCCCGAACCCATTTTATAGGGAGGGACACGATGTAAGTAGAATTTCCGGTAAACTGAACTTTTCTTTTATCCTTGGTAATAAGTAATCCCCCTGGGGATATTCTAATGGATCTTAAAGGATCTATATAGAGAAAAGTGATATATAAAGCTATCTTGGAAATAGAACGCTAAAGTAAGAAATAAATTCTGGTTGCTCTGTATAAGTGTAGTATATAGGGAATAGTTATCAAAGGATAGAAAAATATAGATCTACATTAAAGACAGAGAAAAATTAGGTATAAAAGCAGGTTTATGAAAAGTACTTTTTCCGTAAAAACCTTTCTTTTTTGCAGGTGCTTCAATGAACTTCTGATTTATTAGGCTCTACCTGTAGAAAGAGACCATATTTGAACTTGAAATTTAAAAAATCTAGAAAAACTAAGTGAAAAATCCGAAAAATAGCAAATATGTAGGGCAGTTGCTAGCCTTGTGAGGCTCTACAAGAACCGGAAAATCGATTTTTTGAGAAATTTCCGAATCTTCTTCTCATTCTGAATCTTCTTCTCACTCTATGTTTTTTATCCGGGATAAATTAGAGATTCCTTCATCTTTTTAGTTTCATAGCATTTTTTTATCGTTAGAATTTGTTTTGTCTAAATCTTTTTATTAACCAGTGTAAAGTCAAAATAACTATTACTCCCATTCCCAAAATTTCAGGAATGGAAGAGTACGAGAAATTGAATGTAAAAGACTTTTTTAACATTTTTATTAAATATTCTATTCCAGTGAGATCTGTGTGATCTTGGGGAAAACTCAATCCGAAGAACGGCCAGAATAAAGTTTTAGGGGTTGCCCACATTTGATCTTCTATAAGGTGGAAGAAAGAGCCTATGGTAAGAGAAATAATCCTTATATCTTCTCTTATTTTGTACAAGTATAAACCTATCAGGAAGAGAATAAGGGAGAACAACAGGGTATGACCTATAATGCGCCCGTTTGCAAGAGTAGAAGGAAAGATGACTCTTCCGAGAGGTTTATCTAGTAAATCAGGCAAAAGGGCTCCAATAACCAGATACTTGGAATTTATAATACTTCTTAGTCGAGGTATAAAAATCCCAAGTACAGAAAATACTCCAAATGTGACGCCGATATGTCCAAAAAGAAGCATCAAAAATTAAAGGAACTCTTGTTATATATGTATACTGTTTGAGTTTTACAGAACCTCACTAAAATAGTAACCTGAGAGGTTAAAACGTTGCTATCAGTTCCATTTTGGCAATCTGCCGAATCTGTTATACAGTAACTTATTGGATTTCTGATTTTACAGAAAACGAGCATGAAATTCTTCGAATAACAGGCACAAATAAATGAAAGTACTTGAAAGCACTTTCATGCCAAAATTGGACATACACCAGCTAGGAACACATCGTTTTCCGATCTATATTGGTATAAAAACCGAAGAGCCAAAAAAGATATGCAATCGGCACTTAGTAAATAATTTTTTGGATTACACACTTTTCAATAAAGTTATCAATAAGAGGAATAACATTTGGATCAATAGAAACATCATAATATTATATTATAAGAGCATGTATATCATTAGATGAATTTTCTGAATCTGCCTTCAGGAGATTATTCACTGCAGGCATCTATACGACTGTGGCGATTTTTGGAGTGAAACCTTTGGTATGGAAGAAAAGAAAAAAAGAAAAAATCAATTGTAAAAAAATGTTATTCGACAATTGCATATGCAATGTGCCCATGCTCAGGCGCATGATACCCATCCTTACGTCCCTTGAAATAACGTTTTTCGATATCTTCCGGGCTCAAGTTATCATAGAGACGTAATCCTAAAATTGCAATTTCTTCGTCCAAAGTTACTGGATTGAAACCCGTTATCATCTTTTCACCTAGCTTTTGAAAAACCTCCTGTTTCTTTTGCATTTTCGGAGAAGATTTTTCGGGGATAAATGCATCGGTATCGAAGTAATCGAAAACAACTGCACTATCCTTAGGGGCAATATCGGTGATGGAACGCAGTGTCGCAAATACTTCTTCCCGAGTCAAGTACATGGTGACGCCAAGCCAGCTAAAGAAGCTTTTAACATTCGGGTCATAAGATGATGAGCGATTAAATGCATCTGCTAAATTTTCCTTTGTAAAATCTATGGGTATAAAGTGTAATTGTGCCGGGTGTTCCCATCCCAAATCGGCAAGGCGAAGAAGCTTAAAATTTTGTGTAGCTGGATGGTCCACCTCAAACACTTCCAATTGTTCCAATAACTCTGGGCGCCGAAAAGCAAAGGTATCCATCCCTGCCCCAAGGATCACATACTGTTTAACTCCCTGTCTGACAGCCCTCTCCAGGGCGTCTTCCGTATATCGTGCGCGGCTGAGAACATTTGTTGCTTGCATTAAAGCTGTCCAGGGAATTGGTTGGTCAGAGCATGATGCAGTATGCTCAGGATCATCAAACTGTTTATATTTAGTTAAGCCCTGTTCAATTAGTGCTCGTACTTCCTGTGGAATCAACCGATAGGCCAGAAAATCATCAAAAATTTTGGGAGCATCATTCATGGAATGGTAGGCACGAATGGAGGCAGTTATCATTGCAGAATAGCTAGCTTGGTTCTCTTTCATCTGATTATCTTCCTCTTTAATGTAGTCTCTAAGAAATAGGAATTTGGCCTTTTAAGAAGAATTATATCAATACTTAAACTGGTTTCAACTGCTTAAATAACCATATGGACTTATGCAATCGCATTGATAAATCAATAACATCAAACATATCAAACCTTTGACCGCATAAACTATACATTTAACCTCTACTCCTATTGTGCCTGATTTGTGCCAAAACCCCCAATGATCCTTTGAAGGTAAAGTTTATAGACAGGAGCACACACAGTCCAGCTTCATGGAAATGGAGTTTTGGAGACGGAACATATTCAACATCTAAGAATCCTGCACGTACTTACAGTATCGAATTGAAATCTGTAATTTTAGTTCATAACAAAAATTGATGTAATAAAGGCTAGATAATTTTTTATTCGTAAAATTATATAATATATATTTAGTCTCTTTACTGATTTATCACATAATTGGTTGGGCAAATAGTCCAAGTTTGGATTAATGTGACTTTAGTAATAGATGATTCAAATATTATTACATAACCTAAAAAATATCCGAACTATAAACTGTACATTAACTTTGAAAATAAAGCTATGGGGGAAAATAAATGAAAAATAAGGAGAAGCTATGTTCAATAGCTTTAGCTTCAGCATTCCTGATTTTTGTTTTTTTGAGTTTAATCTCAGCCGCAGCAGCTTCAGCGGCTCAAGTTACGAAAATTGGCACAGGATATGATCCTGCTGTTTATGGTAACAAGGTAGTATGGACAAATGGGGTTGTTATTCATCTATACAACCTGACCACCAGAACAGACACTACGGTTAGCTCTTCTGGAGCGTCTAGTCCAGATATTTACGACAACAAGTTAGTGTGGCATGATGAAAGCAGTGGAACACCAAGGCTTACTGTGTACGATATACCAACAGCCACAAAAAGTTACATAACGCAGAATGTAGACCAATATAGCAAACCTGCTATTTACGGCAACAGAATCGTCTGGAGTGAAAATGATAGTGTGTATCTGATGGACATGTCTACATCCACACAGACTAAAATCGGAAACGGTAGTAATCCCGACATATATGACACAAAAGTGGTGTATTACTCTTATTCAGAAGATCCAGAAGTAGATATAACTATCAGAATGTATGACATCAATACGAAGGAAAAAATAACTGTCAATTCATATGGAGATCCAAACATACCGCATATATGGGGTACTAAAGTCATCTGGTCTGACGTATATAATCATCAGGGATATATTGCGATGTATGATACGTCAACAAAGAAAACCATAGACGTCACACATCAACTTGACACCGATCCAAATGGAAATGAATACGGCGCCAGTACAGGGACACACATTGCCATACAAAATGATAAAATTGTATATAATAAATGCGTTGATGATTATGAAGGCAAACCTGGAGTATATGTGTATAACATATCTACAGGACAAAGCACAATAATATATAATTATCCTGAAGAAGCATATACGACACCAGAAGTATACAATAACACTGTTGTATGGGGAATAGACAAGAACTATGTTGATAGTGCGGATGGCAATGATATATATTTATGCGATCTTGCAGTCTAACCCGAAAATCTCACAGTAAGGTGAGTGGTGGACATCCACCACAACATTTTATTGAAAAAAAATCTGATTTTTTGGATTTAGCGATGAGAAAATGAATGAGAAAAAGAATATCAAGAATATTCTTTAATT